>JBEAQS010000023.1:0-3471 GCA_041163765.1 Bacteroidota bacterium
ACGGCAACCCGTGCAGTCACCGCAAAGCACATAATATTTATGGAATGCAGATGGCGCGTGCCACCTATGATGGCGTGAAAAAGTTTGCGTATCCCAAAAGGCCATTTGTAATTACTCGCGCGCAGTACTCTGGAGGTCAGCGCTATACTTCTTCTTGGACCGGGGACAATGTCGCCACGTGGGAGCACCTTTGGCTGGCCAATGTCCAAGTCCAACGCATGTCACTCAGCGGTATGGGCTTTGTGGGTACAGACATCGGCGGATTTGCCGAGCAACCCACAGGAGAATTGTTCACCCGTTGGGTGCAGTTAGGCAGTTTTCATCCGTTCTGCCGCGTCCATTCGTCAGGTCACCACGGCGATCAGGAACCTTGGTCTTTTAACGATGAGGTATTGGACATCACCCGAAAGTTTGTGCGCATGCGTTACGAACTTTTGCCTTATATCTACACCATGTACCACCAATACGTGCAGCATGGGACTCCGATGATCAAACCCTTGGTGTATTTTGATCAAACCGATACACAAACATATTACCGAACGGATGAATTTATCTTCGGTGATCAAATTTTAGTGTGCCCCGTTCAAGAGCCCAATGCCTTAGGCCGACGTATGTACATGCCCCAAGGTGGATGGTATAACTGGTGGACCCGCGAATTGGTGCAGGGCGGTCAAGAGTTGTGGGTAGATGCTCCGTTGGATAAGATGCCGCTTTTTGTCAAGCAAGGGGCCATCATCCCTAAATACCCAGTGCAGCAGTACGTGGATCAAATCCGGGTAGAAACCCTGAAATTAGAGCTGTACTTTAAATTGGGACGAGAACACTCCGTGGTATTTGAAGATGCCCATGACGGGTATGACTACCACAAAGGAATGTTCTCCTTGAGAACCTTAAAGCTGTACGGCAAGGAACAGGAACTCAACCTGAATCAACACCGCGAAGGCGCGTTTGAGGTTCCCTTTAGCCGTTACTGCATCGAGTTAATCGGACTTCCATTCACCCCATCCAAGATTTGGATCGACACTGAAGAGGTTTCTTTGACGGACGTTCAATTTGACCCAGTAGCGATGACCATTATGGTGGATAAGGATTTCCACGCTTTGGTGATCAAATAAACGCAGGTATGTGTTAAAAAAAAAGGCGCCCCCGGGCGCCTTTTTTAGTGAATTAGTTATTCGAACAGTCCCGAAGACAAATAGCGATCCCCCCGGTCGCATACAATGCTGACTACCACACCTTCAGTCAGCTCCTGGCAAAGTTGTAGTGCCGCTATAGCTGCACCACCGCTGCTCATGCCGGAGAATATGCCTTCGTCTTGAGCCAGGCGACGCGCCATCTGGGCAGCTTCACTATCCGAAACTTCGATGATTCGATCCACTCGCTTGGGCTGGTAAATGGCGGGGAGGTAGGCTTCTGGCCATTTTCTGATCCCAGGTATTTTTGATCCGTCTTCAGGTTGAACACCGATAATCTGAATGTGTTTGGATTGCTCCTTTAAATAACAACTGGTCCCCATAATGGTCCCGGTGGTACCCATGGAGGACACAAAATGAGTCACTTTTCCCTGTGTATCCCGCCAAATTTCAGGGCCGGTAGTGTGGTAATGAGCCTTCCAGTTATCGCTATTTCCAAACTGATTTAAGGCAAAATATCCCTGATGCTTCACCTTTGCTTCTGCGTAATCTCTAGCGCCTTCAATGCCTTGTTCCGCTGAGGTCAGGGTCACTTGGGCTCCGTAGGCACGCATGGTTTGCACTCGTTCTATAGTGCTGTTTTCGGGCATGACCAGTTCTATTTCTAGACCGTAAAGCCGTGCGATCATGGCCAGTGCGATTCCTGTATTTCCTGAAGTAGCTTCAATCAGCTTGGTAGATCGGTTGATTTCTCCTCTGGCAAAAGCCCCTTGGATCATAAAGAGCGCTGCCCGATCCTTGACACTTCCCCCTGGATTATTCCCCTCCAACTTAAAGAGTAAAGTCACCCGGGGATTGGGGTTGATTTTTTGGGCCAGTACCAAAGGGGTATTGCCCACTAAGGATTCCAGGTTAGGGTAGGTTGGGCTTGACATGAGGAGATACGTTATAAAATACTTTTGAGTGAGGGGGAACAGATTGGGTTACCCAGGCATTTCCGCCAATGATACTAGAGGCGCCGATGACGGTGTCTCCACCCAAAATAGTGGCGTTGGCATAAATGGTCACATCTGATTCAATGGTCGGATGTCTTTTTTGGTCACCCATATTTTTGTCCACCACCAAGGCGCCCAAAGTTACTCCTTGAAATATTTTTACCCGGTCGTGAATCACGGCAGTTTCGCCAATCACTACTCCGGTGGCGTGGTCGATAAAAAAATGTCTGCCGATTTGAGCTCCGGGGTTAATGTCCACGCCAGTCCGGCTGTGGGCTAGTTCTGTCATCATTCTGGGGATTAGGGGAAATCCCAGTTGGTGCACCACATGGGCAATTCGATAAATCGCTATAGCGTAAAACCCAGGGTAGGCCAGGTAAATTTCTTCTAGGCTATGCGCTGCTGGGTCGCCATCCAGGATCGCTAGCGCGTCCTCTTGGAGCTCATCTACAATTCTGGGTAATTGTTGGGTAAATGGAATCCACGGAGAGGGACACTCCTTTTGTTCTTGCCAGCAAGTGAGCCTGACCAATTCTTCAAAAGAACTTTCTAGCTGAGGCCAGGATTCCGCTAAATCTGTGTGTGCATCAAAGAGCGCTTCAAAGAGCATGTCGACAAATAATTCTGTCTGGCGCTTTACACCCAGGCAGATGCGCGGTTGTTGCGGTCTTGCCTTGCGCGCTTTTAGTTCGTCGATAATTCTGTTCTGATCCATGGGACAAAATTAGGCAAATAGGCCCTTGCCTCTCTCCCAAAATCAGCGTCCGTTCCCCTGAATTTTGTTATATTTGAGTTAAAGCTTTTAAGGATGAAACAGATATTTTTGGCAGCCGCTGTGGCTGTTTTTTCTGCGATGGGTTGGGCCCAAGCAGATGCCCCGGTAATTGGACGTTGGGATTTAACCATGGAAAAAGAAGGTGTTTCGCTTCCTTCGTGGCTCGAGGTAAGACTCTCAGGAAGTAAAACATTGGTGGGTTCGTATGTAGGTGAAGTAGGAAGCGCTCGACCCGTGGCTCAATTCCATTACCAAGACAATACGTTAAGATTTTCCGTTCCTCCCCAATGGGTTGGAAATCAAGATCTTGAATTCACGGCTCGTTATGAAAATGACGAGTTAGTGGGAGAGATAATCCACAATAACGGGACTAAATGGCCTGTACGCGGAGTGCGTGCACCCCTGATGATCAGAGAAACCCCCAAGTCTTGGACGGCTCCTGAGCCTATCTTTAATGGGGTAGACCTGTCCGGTTGGGTGGCTCAATCAGGCCCAGACCGCAATCAATGGATCGTTAAGGACGGTGTTTTAACCAGTCCAAAGTCAGGAAGCAACTTGATGACCGAGC
>JBEAQS010000024.1:0-4343 GCA_041163765.1 Bacteroidota bacterium
GTGATTTTCATGTTGGCACCATCCCAATACAATTTCTTGCGCCCAAAATAACTTTGGTTTCCTTGAGCATCTTCTCGGCGCATCTGGTGTGCTTTGATGGCTAGATTTCCCATAAGGACCGTCTCCGTAAATGGACCCGCATAGTCAAACGACGAGGTGAGTGCTTGGTGTTGAGCGGAACCAAATCCAGCTTTACAGGCCTCGGTCCAGTTTTGGTTGTGGATCAAGTCCAGATTTCCAGCTTCATCGGTGTTGAGGTGGTCCACTTCTTGACCTCCAATATACAATCTTGGGTGATTGCCATAGGTGTCGGCGGTGATGATTCCGTTTTCTCCCATCATCATGACACCGCTGGAGTCAGCTACGTATTTATCGGCGATTTCATCTGGAATGGCTGGTTGAATACCCCCATCAGTCCATTCGAAGACCACCCCTTGTGGGTTGTGGTCGTCTTTAGGGAAATCAATGGTAACACGCGTGGCCAATGGGCAGGCTTCAGGCGTGTATTCAGGCACCCACATACGGGTGTATACATCAGCTACACTGCACTGAACCGCAGAGGGGTAGCCAAGCTTTAACGCTTTATACGGAGCATCAAACAAGTGACAGCCCATGTCTCCTAGCGCCCCAGTTCCATATTCCCAGAATCCTCTCCAGTTAAACGGATGAAGGTTTGGGGTAAATGGGATTTTTTTGGCGGGTCCTAACCATAAATCCCAAGCTAAATCACTGGGTTTTTGGTCCGGAGCAGAGGCGGGCATTTTGATGCCCTGAGGCCAAACAGGTCGGTTGGTCCACACATGTACATGCTTGATGGTGCCGATTCTTTTTTGATCCACCCATTCCATGATCTTGACAACACCCGGATTAGAACCTCCTTGGTTTCCCATTTGGGTCACCACTTTTTGGGAGGCGGCTGTTTTGGTCAATAAACGAGCTTCAGCCAAGGTGTGTGTCAATGGTTTTTGCACGTATACGTGCATCCCGCGCATCATGGCATTGTAGGCAATGGGAGCGTGTGTGTGATCCGGAGTGCCTACGGTAACCGCGTCAATTCCTTTGACCTTGTCCAACAATTCGCGGTAGTCTGCAAAATACGCCGCATCTGGATGTGCTTTGACATTGGCCGCCGCTTGTTTGGGGTCGATATCACATATAGCGACTACCCTGTTTTTTCCGCCGTTATACGCGTTGCGCAAATCGCTGGCACCTTTTCCGCCAGCACCTATTCCGGCGATGGCTAGTTGGTCAGAGGGCGCGGTAAATCCAGGGCCGCCCAATACATTTCTAGGAACTATATAAAATCCAGTGCCTAAAATGGCGCTCTTTTTGATAAAGTCCCTGCGGGAATTATTATTTTTCATTTGGTTGATTTTTAGCTTCTCTAATATATGAAAATATGCTGCCCAATACCGAACTTTATTCCTTCCTTTAAATCAGTGGACCTATGAAATGGATCTTAACCGTTATGTTGCTGGCATTCACCCTTTGTGAAGAAGAGCCCATAGTCTCCGACCTAGAACAGGAATTGTCAGACACCTGGGTATTAGACAACAAGATTTGTTACTGCTATTTTGGCGAGGACGTAGCGTTCAACAATACATGGATGAAGTTTGATCCAACCCAAAAGACGTTTCGTGTTACAGAATATGGGCCAGAGCCTTATGGGCATGAATTTGCAGGAACCCAACCCTACCGCATAAGGGGCGATGTAGTGACGATTAATTCCGGCAGGTCCTACCGGATCGAGGTGGCAGGAAATTTTGCCACCTGGACCTATCTAGATGTGCCTGAAATAGCAGATGACGAAGTGATTTTTGTGTTTCGACGAGCTGAAAACAGCGACTGCACTACGGGAGAGCCTCCTTTAGAAATGGCTTGTACCAAGGAGTACATGCCTGTTTGTGGCTGTGATGGAGTCACTTATGGAAACGCATGTGAAGCCACTGTTTATGGAGTAAAACGCTGGTCTTCAGGGGCCTGTCCTCTGTAAGGCTAGCGTCGAAAGTTAAGACCCATAAAAAATGTTCTTCCGGGTGCTGGATCAAAATAACGTCCGCCAAAGGCATTGATTCTGACCTGATCTAGTAGAGCTGCATTCCACAAATTATTGATCCCTCCGTGCAGACGCAAGGAGTGGTTTCCCCAGAGGTGCGTTTTAGAAAACCCTACATGGCTTTGGTAGCTGGCTTTAGTTTTCTGATAGGTGCTGTTGGAGACAAACACCCCCCCCGCCCATAAATGCTCCCAGCTAAGGTTCCATCCGCTACTCTGCCTAGATAAGGCCATCCAATATTGATGCGCTGGAACTCCTGGCATATGACTCGGAGACCCTTCTTCAACAGGATCTATCACTGTTTTTTGCCATTGACCGCTGTGGGACCAAGTCCATTTCTCCCATGTTTTTTCCCAATTAAATTCCGCACCTAAACGTTTGGAAACCCCTTGGTTGCGAAAGAACACCCGCTCGCCCATACCCGATAGGGTGTACGGCGCCCACTCGTTGTTCCCCCAAATGCCATAAAGGGCTACAGACCAGGGCTGTCCTGAACGGGTGCTTTTGGCGCCAATGTCCCAAGAACGATAGGTGCTGGGTGTGAGCTCTGGATTAAACCCTGATATGCCGTATGGGTTTTGGCTTAATTCATTGAGTGTTGGGGTTTCAAAGCTGCTGCCCCACAAACTGTAAATCATCCAATCTTTAGGCTTGTTCCATTGAATGGACAGGGAGGGACTTACAGGAAAATATTCGGTACTTGATGGAGGAACACCAATGGATACTCGGCTGACACGCAGGCTTCCAGATCCAGTAAAATCTCCCAGAATCCTGGAAATATGGCTGTAGACAGCACCTTCTGTATACAGTTCCTTTTGATCGGAAAATGCCGACCCCACCGTGCCATTGAGGTTGTCAAATCGCTGTCTCTGGTCTTTTTGGCTTTGGTAAGAGGCGCCCCAGCCTAGCAATCCCCAGTTTTTGGTTGTGGTGGTTTGGTAACCGCCACCTCCATACCAACGCGTAAATGCAGTGGCTCCTGCGGTTTTATAGGGCAGCGTAGCGCTGAAGTCCCGGTAGGAGATGTAGGCATATGCATGGGATTGCGTATTGCCTTTGCCCAATTGCCAATTCAAGGCACTCTGCGCATGAGTAACTTGTTCATCCACTTGAAAATCTACATTGGCTTTTCTTGCTTGGCTAGGTGATTCGATCCATTCCTCCAAGGTGAGTCCTCCCGGATCTTGGGCTTGAGGACTTTTAAAATACAAAGCCATCCACCGCCATTTTCCTTGAAGCGCTCCACGCCAAAGCCTTTTGTATAAAGCGCTTTGGCTTTGATAGCTGCTGTTGGCTCGATATCCCTCTGCAGATTGTTGATTGATCATCCACAAACTGTGTCCGTTGTTGTGATTGTTTTGCACTAAAGCGGTGAGTTGCTGGTATCCATTGGCCCCAAGCCGTCCATCTAACTCCCAGCGAGCAGTGCCCAAATCGTCTCGCGTGCGCATCACCAACGCGCCAGAGGCGCCACTTCCCAACCAGGCTCCTTGAGGTCCCCGGAGCACATCCATGGAGGACAAAAGCACGGAAGGAATATGGTCCACTTGTCCGCTCCCATCTGGGGTGGTCTCTGGGACCCCGTCGAGTAAAATTTTGATGCCCCGTATCCCAAAAGCGCCCCTAGCGCCAAATCCCCTAATGGATACGCGCAAGTCCTGATTCATGTTAAAGGCGTTTTGCGCCCAAACACCCGGGACGCCTCTGAGGGCGTCATTTAAATTTTGTCCAGAAGATCGGGCAAGCAATTTTGAAAAGTCAACCCGTTGTACGGCCATTGGTCCAGCCAATAAAGAATCATTTTCCTTAGGGGCCCACAGGATGATTTCATTTAAGTCTACCAACCGTACGGCTGAGGTGTCTTGAGCTCTTCCAAAAAGGGTAAACAAAAGCAAGAATAACAGATGTTTGTTCATCGAAAAAACAAGATCAAGGCGCCAAACGCCGTTAACACTAAAATAATGGGTCTAAACCAGGACTCAGGTATTTTTTTGACCACAAAAACCCCAGCTCCAAGCCCTAGTCCTACGGCGGGAAGCAACCACAGGTCGATCAGCAAAGTATTCACCGTAATTGTTTTCCAAACCCAAATATGGAAGGGCAGTTTAAAGACATTGATAAAAAAGAACAGCCAAGCTGCCGTGCCTATAAAGGCCTGCTTGGGTAAGCGCATCGCTAAAAAAAACACATTGGAGAAGGCTCCAGCTAAATTGCCGATCATGGTGGTAATGCCCGCCATAAGCCCTGTTGACCCGGCAAATGCCCAGTGATTCGGAATTTTCCGATC
>JBEAQS010000025.1:0-3079 GCA_041163765.1 Bacteroidota bacterium
TCGCTAAATCCATTAAAAGATGAAGATCTTTAAATAGACTTTTTGGGTATCTTCACAAGAAGGAATATTAGGTGTCAACTATACGTCACGCAGTAAAACCCAATGATAGCATGGGTTTCAAGTTAAAATGGAGTTATCCTCACACAAAAAAGGACCCACGATTTAACGTAAGTCCTTGATTTTCAAGTAGCTAGATCGGGATTTGAACCCGAGACCTCAGGGTTATGGACCATGCGGTCTTTGTGCTTCATCTGGCCACTAGTTTATTTATCACCCTATGGGTAATCTGGTGGGTTGACTATGGAGCACTCGTTAATGGTACGGCGTTATGGTCTTGGATTTCTAATAGCCTAACCTTATGTTGGTTGGGGTATTATTTTATTTCGTTTACCCACTTTTACGAACTTTCCTGGAAACGATCCTTGGTACTTTGGGTTTGGGTGGGGTTATGGCACAGTATTTTATTGGTCCTTGGATTTGGCACTGTAGGGGTGCTTTCTTTCCTGTGGATGTAAGTGATTACAGAAAAACGGTCTGCCCGGTTTTTACCGCCTGATCACAGGCCAATGCGATTTTTAGACTATCCACTGCCTCAAGTACATGCTGAGAAAGATCCAGGTCTTGAATAATCGCCTGATAAAAATATTCTTGCTCTAGGTCACATAACCCCTGATGGTCAGGAGTTTGCTCCCAAATAGTTCGGTGATCCTGGTGTTTCCAATGCCCTTGCTCGTCTAGATCAGCATGGTGTTTCAAAAGCACATCGCTTTTGGTGTGTCCTGCTACATCATCGGACTTCTGGGTGTCTTGTACCAGAGAAACACTGCCACTAGGACCGATCACATCTTTAACAAAAAAGGCGGTTTCAGACATCATAGGTCCCCAACCTGCCTCGTACCATCCAACGGATCCGTCATCAAAACGAATCTGCAACTGTCCGTAATTGTATTGCGTCTGGTCTATCTCCGGAGTTAATCGAACGCCAATCGCAGAGACCGCTACTGGTTTGGCCTGAGTCATTTGACACATAATATCCAGATAATGTACGCCGCAATCGACAATCGGGCTCAGGGATTCCATCAGTTTCTTGTGCACTGCCCATTCGTTTCCATGGCTTTGTTGATTTAAATTCATGCGCATCACCAAAGGCTTGCCGAGGCCTTGTGCCTCCATGACAAACCGTTGCCATACCGGGTGGTGCCTCAAAATATATCCGATGACAAGTTTTTTTTGATGTTTTGCTGCGGATGATTGAATACGTTCTGCCCCTTGGGCCGTGATGGCCATAGGTTTTTCGAGAAACACATGACAACCCGCCTCTATGGCGGCTAGGGCATAAGTTTCGTGGGTGTCTGGGTAGGTGCTGATACAAACAACTTGACACTGGCTTTGGGTCAATGCTTGTTGAAAATCGTTGTATAAAGGCACGGGGTGGGTGAGCAGATTATTGAGTTTGTTTTTACTGCTGCCTCTGGAGACCAAACCAACTATTTGGAATCCTGGGTGTTTGTCGTATGCCAAGGCGTGTGATGCCCCCATGTGGCCGCAACCCACCACCAAAACACGAAGCTGATCACTGGTCATAAGGCGCACAATCAGCAGTTCGACGTGTATCGGCTAAATAAGTGATTTGCCAGCCTTGATCAGACTTAAATAGGGCAAATGCATCTACTCCACAATGGGAAAAGGTTCCATCCAACCAAAAACTGTAGTCCACCCATGCTTGGGCCATGGCCCCATCGACCGATATCTGAAATTGATGCAGGCGTTCTTCCCAAACAGGGGTGATTGGCCGTGTGGCCACTGCGTGTAAAAAGTCAGCTGCCTCGCTGACAACCAACTTGGTTTGACCTGGTCTGGATAATACCGTTTGCAAAACTAAATCCGGATGCATCACGGATTTCATGGTTACTGAGTCGCGTTGATGAAACCCTTGAAAAAAACGCTCAATAGTTTGTTTTACCTCGAGCGAGGAGCCTGTAAACTCCTGTGCGTGAGCCTGATGCGTCCAAAACATCCACGCGATCATGACTCCGATCCAACTGTGTCTCATGAATTAAATTTTACCCAAAATACAAAATGTTTCGGCGCATTATATAAATTTATGTCTATGGCTATGCATCTATCCTACACTTCCGTTGACCAGTACATCGTCGACCAAAAAGCTGAAGTTCAAGAACGCTTGCTTTGGATCAAGTCTCTGCTGGAAAAAAACTATCCTAACGCAACAGCACATATTTTGTACGGAATGCCTGCGTATAAATTAAACAAGAAACCCCTGGTTTATTTTGCTGTTTATGAAAAGCATTTGGGCTTTTACGCCACACCAGGAACGCACGAGGCGTTTAAATCAAATCTGGTTGGCTATAAAACGGGTAAAGGGTCTGTGCAGTTTCCCCTAAAACAAAACCTGCCAGAGGAATTGATACAAGCCATGATTGCTCACCGAGCTCAATGCATTCTTCAAAACAAGTAGGGGGCTCCTTCTCGCTTAAGCCAAGCTATTTTTCGATCAATCCCCCATCGATAACCTCCCAGTGAACCATCGGACCTCAGCACTCTGTGGCAAGGCACCAAAACGGCTATGGGATTTTTCCCAATAGCTGTGCCTACTGCTCGAGCAGAATCTGGGCTCCCAAGAGATTGGGCAACCGTCTGGTAATCGGTTGTCTCTCCCCAATTTAATCCGACCAATGCCTGCCAAACCTTTAGCTGAAAATTTGTCCCCATCAAATGAATGGGCAGTGCTGGAATTTCCGATGAACGATCCATCAACCAGGACGCTATCGCTGTAAAATATGGCATATCCTTTTGTTGATAGGTGTGCCCAGGAAATGCCCCCATAAATTCTTCCAACCCCTTCGATGGGACATCCACATAAGCCATCCAGCAGATACCCAAGGGACTACACCCCACTAATACCTGTCCTAAACTGGAGTCCAGCCATTGATAAATCAACGGGCTATTGGCCGAAAGTGGATGAGTGATTACCTCCAGGTGTGGATGTTTCATAAGTCAAACTTAGGGAAGTTAAGGGAAGCATCCTATCTTTGGTCTATGCTCGATTCTAGTTTCGAAA
>JBEAQS010000026.1:0-3137 GCA_041163765.1 Bacteroidota bacterium
GTATTTATGGTGATTGATGATATCGGCCCAGGGATAGATTCCATGAAAAAATTCAGAAAAATCATATCCTTCGGGTACCCATAATTTTGACACAGAGCGACATCCCAGGCCAAAATATCTAAAAATATCTTCCCCCAATAGGGCCAACTCTTCCTGGGTCTCTGCTCCAGTCAATACGGCACATGAATACCTGTTGCGTCTGATTAAATTGGGTTTACTTCCAAAGTAGTGGTCAAAATACCGCGCGCTATTGTCACTTCCCGTAGCGATGACCGCATCGAATGCTCCAACAATTTCCTGGGTGATGTATAGTCTTTGGGTACATGTTGGATCGAGCTCAGCCAATCGGCGTACAAAATAGGGGGTGAGTATCGGGTCGTTTGAGGCGGGCTTAATAACACATTTGTGACCGCTTAAATAGGTGACAAGAATGTCGTGAAAACCCACCAGAGGTATGTTTCCGGCCGCAATAATTAATACAGTGGTTGAGGTAGATTCTTGAAACGCTATGGATCCCACCCAATCGTTTAACGGCTTTTCTTGTAGTAATGAACCCCAGTGACGGAGTGAAAAAGCTATTTGATCAGCAGTGAACCAGCCATTCTTGGCCGTGGTTTTGGTGATTAATGGGCCTAAAGATTTATCGGTTAAGTAGGATGTATCCTCCAGCTTGGCAGCCATCAAACTCATCTCTTGCCCCAACAGGCTCAATACCTCAATGCGATTTTGGGTTATGCTCATTTCTTATGGTGACCGACTGGTTTTTTGTTTTTACATTTGCCTGACAAAAGTAAGCATAACTACTAGACCTATGGCTATCAAGATTACAGACGAATGCATCAATTGTGGTGCTTGTGAGCCCGAATGCCCCAATACAGCCATTTACGAGGCTGCTGCTGAATGGAAATACAAAGAAGGAACCAAGTTATCTGGAAATGTGGTTCTGCCCAACGGCCATGCCGTAGACGCTGATATGGCCCAAGAGCCTGGAAGTGATGAATACTATTTTATTGTCGCTGACAAGTGCACCGAGTGCAAAGGTTTTCACGCTGAGCCTCAGTGTGCTGCTGTATGTCCGGTAGATTGCTGTGTTCCAGACGACGAGCACCAAGAAACAGAAGAAGTATTGCTGGCCAAACAGCAATTCATGCACGGATCCTAAGCCTATATTTATGAAAGCAGGTATTGTTGGACTTCCCAATGTGGGAAAATCCACCCTTTTTAATTGTTTGTCTAACGCCAAAGCACAGTCAGCTAATTTTCCATTTTGTACGATAGAACCCAATATCGGTGTGGTTTCGGTCCCAGACCCTCGACTCAACCAGTTGGAGTCATTGGTCAAACCAGAACGCGTACTTCCGGCTACTGTGGAAATTGTGGATATTGCGGGTTTGGTAAAAGGCGCGAGCAAGGGAGAGGGTTTAGGAAACCAATTTTTGGCCAACATCAGAGAAACCGATGCCATACTCCATGTGTTGAGGTGTTTTGACAACGACAACATTGTACACGTGGATGGAAGTGTCCATCCGATAAGAGATAAGGAGACCATCGATATGGAGCTCCAATTAAAAGACTTGGAGGTTGTCGACAAGAAGCTAGAAAAAGTAAATAGGGCTGCCAAAACAGGCGATAAAGAAGCGCAGAAGGAACAAGCAGTATTGCAGTTGATCAAAAACAAGTTAGAAGCGGGAATTTCAGTGAGAGCTGTTGATATCGCTGAAGAAGACCGCAAAGCGTTTGTACGCCCCATGCAGTTGATTACCGATAAGCCAGTGTTGTATGTGTGCAATGTAGACGAAAGTGCTGCAGTTTCTGGAAATAGCTATGTGGATCAAGTGAAATCTGCTGTGGCTCATGAAAATGCAGAAGTGATTTTTTTGGCGGTAGGTACCGAAGCGGACATCACAGAGTTGGAAAGTTATGAGGAACGACAAATGTTTCTGGAGGATCTTGGACTCACTGAACCAGGTTCGGCCAAGTTGATTCGCGGTGCTTACAGCTTACTTCAGCTAGAAACCTATTTTACCGCAGGAGTTAAAGAAGTTCGTGCATGGACCATTCACAAAGGGGCTACGGCTCCTCAGGCTGCTGGTGTGATTCACACAGACTTTGAAAAAGGATTTATTCGGGCTGAGGTTATCTCTTACCAGGACTACGTACACTACGGAAGTGAGTCTAAAGTTAAGGAAGCGGGAAAAATGCGAGTAGAAGGCAAGGAATATATTGTCCAAGACGGCGATGTAATGCATTTCCGATTTAACGTCTAAATACCTAGTATTCCTTAAATTTCTGTCAACAATAGGCCTTGGCTTATTGTTAATTACTTTAAAGCCCAGCCTTTTTATCTTTTTGGGAGTCTTGCTATCTTAGCCTTTTCACCCAAAAAACTATTTTGGGTGTTCTTCCCAGAATGACCCAGGAAACTCAATATACAGAGGACAATATTCGATCACTGGATTGGCGAGAGCATATTCGCCTAAGGCCAGGTATGTACATTGGCAAGCTAGGTGATGGTACCTCAGCGGATGACGGTATCTATATTTTGCTCAAAGAAGTGATCGACAACTGTATTGATGAGTTTGTCATGGGGGCCGGAAAAACAATCGAAATCTCCATCAAAGACCAACAAGTCAGTGTTCGCGATTACGGTCGGGGTATTCCTTTAGGAAAAGTGGTCGATGTTGTTTCCAAGATGAATACCGGTGGAAAGTACGACAGTAGAGCCTTCAAAAAATCCGTGGGTCTCAATGGCGTGGGGACAAAAGCAGTTAATGCGCTTTCGTCTACTTTTATCGTTGAATCTGTTCGCGATCAACAGTCGGTGACAGCAGAATTTCACCAAGGCCAATTATCCGGTCAGACTGGTCCAGAAGAATCTGGAAAGAAACGAGGTACTCGGGTAACCTTTATCCCAGATGAAACAATCTTCAAAAACTTTAAGTTCCGAAGCGAGTATGTAGTGCGCATGATCAAAAATTATGTGTACCTCAATCCTGGACTCACTTTGGTCTACAACGGAGAGAAATACATCTCAGAATACGGGTTAAAAGACCTGATTGAAGACAACAATAAAGAAGAGGATTTACTGTATCCAGTGATTCACCTAAAAGGTCCTGATATCGAGGTAGCCATTACCC
>JBEAQS010000027.1:0-17707 GCA_041163765.1 Bacteroidota bacterium
CGCGCTTGAACTTTGCCCTCAGTCCCTAAAATTTCCACATCCATGCCTTCAGGGAATACCAGATGCATCGAAGCCGAAACAACCTTGTGGGCGCTCAATTTATCGTTGGGTAGTGAGAAAAATGGTTGAAAGCTTGGACGGACCAGCAAGACGTGGGGGGCTACCTCTTGAACCTGCACCCATTGATTCGTGCTGTATTCGCCATCAAATCTCCCCTCCAGGGACATTTGGCTGCCTGGCGCCGTTTCTATGTCCAATAAATACAGGGCTGCTGCATCGATCTGCACCCGGGTGAGTGAGGGATTTTCGATCTTTTTTTCGACCCGAACTTGAGCGTTTGTCTCGAAAATCACCAACAGAATCAAGGCAAAAACAAAAAGGGCGCGCCTGCGGCGCGCCCTTAGATCATAGATGTCACTGATTAATGCTGAAGCAGGGTTCAAACAGATAAAAATTACTTCTGCATATTTTTGGCCTCAATGCTCAACGTGGCGTGAGGAACTAACTTGAGGCGCTCTTTGGAAATCAATTTTCCGGTGACACGGCACACGCCATAGGTTTTATTTTCAATGCGCAACAAGGCATTTTTCAAATCGCGAATAAACTTCTCCTGGCGGATGGCGAGTTGGGTGTTGGCCTCTTTACTCATGGTTTCAGACCCTTCTTCAAATGCCTTAAACGTGGGAGAGGTGTCATCAGTCCCATTGTTTAGGTCATTCATATAGGCAGACCTCAACAGCTGTAAATGCTCTTGAGCCACAACAATTTTTTCCTGAATCAACGCTTTGAACTCGGCTAAGTCTTTGTCTGAATATCGAACGGTGTTGTTGTCTTCCATAGCTATCGGCTTAATTGTATCGAAATTTGGGTCTGTACGTCGTCAAATGCAATGAGTGTTCCGTCAGCCATTTGGTCTTCAAAAATCACCTCTTTGGCTAGGGTCTCATTCATGAGATAGGCTAAGTTAGCATTAATTGCCATTTCCACAATACCGTCCTTCAAAATCCGCACGACTATGTTATCTGTAACCGCTAATCCGCTGTCTTTGCGCAAGTTCTGTATGCGATTTACCATTTCTCGAGTGATCCCCTCGGCGACCAATTCCTGATTTAACGTGATATCCAGGGCCACGGTTTGTCCGCCTTCAGAGGCGACCAACCAACCTTCAATATCTTGGGCTGCAATCAATACATCTTCTTCTGAAATAGTGATGGTCTTGTGTCCTAAATCCAAATCAAAGGTGCCGTGTTTTTCGATGTGGCTGATGCCTGCTGCGTCCATAGAGGCGATCGCCGCAGCGATCGCTTTCATGTCTTGACCAAATTTAGGCCCGAGTGTTTTAAAGTTAGCTTTGATCTGCTTGACCAAAATACCATCCTCATCGGTAACCATAACCAATTCTTTGACGTTGACTTCCGCCTTTACCAAATCAGCAATAGCTTCTATTCTGCTGCGATCTAACTCGTTTTGAACAGGTACCATCAAGCGCTGTAGGGGTTGACGCACCTTGATTTTTTCCTTTTGTCGGATCGACAGCGTCAGCGAACACAGCTTTTGTGCGAGTTCCATTTTCTGCTCCAACGCTTGATCGATCAAGGCAGCATCCGCGACGGGAAATAACGCTAGATGCACACTGGAGGGGGCCTCACTGCGGGCAATCGAGGTCAAATCACGGTACAATTGATCCATATAAAACGGCGCAATAGGGGCAGAAAGCAAAGATACCGTCTCCAAACACTGGTAGAGGGTTTGGTAAGCCGCGATTTTATCTTGGCCATAGGCAGACTTCCAGAATCTTCTGCGGCACAAACGCACATACCAGTTGCTCAAGTGTTCTTGAACAAAATCGCTGATCGCGCGCGCAGCGCGTGTGGGTTCGTATTCACCATAGGCTTGATCTACGGTTTGCACCAAAGAATGCAATTCGGAAAGGATCCATCGGTCAATTTCTGGACGTTCTGCCACCGGGATCTGATCCTCTTGGTTGGTCCATTGATCTACATTGGCATACAAGGCCAAAAATGAGTAGGTGTTGTACAATGTGCCAAAGAACTTGCGCTTCACTTCTGCTACTCCTTCAGGATCGAACTTGAGGTTGTCCCATGGGTTAGCATTGGCAATCATATACCAACGTGTCGCGTCTGGTCCGTGTTCGTTGATGATCTCAAATGGATCGATCGCATTGCCCAAACGCTTGGACATTTTCTTTCCGTCTTTATCCAGCACCATCCCATTCGACACCACGTTTTTGTAGGCTACACTGTCGAAAACCATGGTGGCAATAGCGTGCAACGTGTAAAACCAACCCCTAGTTTGGTCAACGCCTTCAGCGATAAAATCCGCTGGGAATTGATCGTTGTTATCGATGAGCTCTTTGTTTTCAAAAGGATAGTGCCACTGAGCGTAAGGCATGGAGCCTGAATCAAACCAAACATCGATCAAGTCAGCCTCGCGGTACATCGGGCGTCCATCGGGGGCCGCCAAGATTATTTGGTCCACAAAGTTTTTGTGAAGATCTAGTTTAGCGTAGTTATCCTCGGAATAATCCCCGGGGACAAAATCTCCGTAGATATTTTTTTCCATCAACCCCAGCTCCACCGACTGATTCATGGCTTCGATCAGTTCAGCCACAGAGCCGATGATGCGCTCATGGGCTCCGTCAGCAGTGCGCCAAATCGGTAAAGGGATGCCCCAGTATCTCGATCTGGAAAGGTTCCAGTCGTTGGCGTTGGCTAGCCAATGGCCAAATCGCCCCTCGCCAGTTGCCTTGGGTTTCCAGTTGATGGTTTGGTTGAGCTCGTGCATACGCTCTCGGACCTGAGTCGCCTTGATAAACCAAGAATCTAAGGGATAATATAAAATGGGTTTGTCGGTGCGCCAGCAATTGGGGTATGAGTGGACATATTTTTCCACTTTAAACGCCCTGTTTTGGGTTTTTAAGGCAATGGCTATTTCCACGTCCACGGACTGTTCAGGAGCCTCACCCTCCGGGTAATAGGCGTTTTTGACGTATTTGCCCGCAAGGCCTAAGCCCACCTCCGGACGAAAACGCCCTTGAAGGTCTACCAAAGGCACCAACTGTCCATGCTCGTCCTGGACCAACATAGGAGGAATTTCTGGGACCGCTTGTTTGGACACCAAGGCGTCATCCGCTCCAAAAGTAGGGGCGGTATGCACAATGCCTGTTCCGTCCTCTGTGGTGACAAAGTCACCTGAAATCACGCGAAATGCGTTTTCTGGATGGTCAAACGGCAACACCCCTGGGATTAGCTGAGCATAGCGGATACCCACCAGCTCTGAGCCCATGAATGTGTCTCCCACCCAATAAGGGATCTTTGGGGCGTTGGAAGTGTACGCTGCAAGCGCCTCACGTTGTTCCACCTGAGCGTATTTGCCGGTAAACTGCTTGGCGATGAGTGGCTCCGCCAAAATCACCGCCATGGGAGCAAACGTGTATTGGTTGAAGGTATGCACGACCGCATAACGGATTTTAGGCCCAACAGTCAGTGCCGTATTGCTGGGAAGCGTCCAAGGTGTTGTGGTCCAGGCCAATACGTACAATTCCTCGATCCCTGCTAAACCTTCAGGCAAACCTTCAGGTAGCACCTCAAACATCGCTGTGATCGTGGTATCGGTCACGTCTTGATAAGTACCTGGCTGATTGAGCTCGTGGGAACTCAATCCCGTCCCTGCCTTAGGCGAATACGGCTGAATGGTGTACCCTTTGTACATCAAGCCTTTTTCGTAAATCTGCTTTAACAGCCACCACACCGACTCCATGTACTTGGGCTCGTAGGTGACGTAAGGGTGATCCATATCCACCCAGTACCCCACTTGTTGGGTCAACTCATTCCACACATCGGTGTAGCGCATAACCGCTTTGCGACAGGCCTCGTTGTATTCGGTCACTGAAATCTTGGTGCCGATATCTTCCTTGGTAATGCCCAACTCCTTTTCAACACCTAATTCAATAGGTAAACCATGGGTGTCCCAGCCCGCTTTGCGCAAAACTTGGTACCCCTTCATGGTTTTGTACCTCGGAAAAATATCTTTTATGGTGCGGGCCATCACGTGGTGGATGCCTGGCATGCCGTTGGCGGAAGGAGGTCCTTCAAAAAAAACGTAGGAAGGGGCTCCCTCACGCTGATCGACGCTCTTCTGGAACAAGCCTTCAGCTTCCCATACTGCCCGTTGATCGCGGGCGGTTTGGGCCAGGTCCAATCCCTTGTATGCTGCAAATTTCATGGTCGTGTATTCTGGGTATAGAAAAGGCCAAAAATACACATTTCCACTGACATACAGGCGCTAAATACGCATCCCCAACCTCAGTAAAAGATTCCTTCCGGGGGCGCTGATACCCGAAGAATATGTTCGGTAGCGACGGTTGGTTACATTCTCCAAACTACACCCTAGAGTGAGGTGGTTATTCCACTGATGGGCCAGCCTGAATCCCCATGTATCCCAGGAAGGGCTATAGGGTAAGCCGTCCTGATTCAAAGCGTAGATATACGGCTTGGAAACCTCGCTCTCCGGGAGCCTAGAAGCACTGATTTCACCTTGAAAATCCCAAACTATGGCGGCATTCCACTGCTGGTGTGCGTAGGCTAGCCGCATCTGACCAAAATTAGGGGGAATGTGTCTGCCCCTAGTGAGTTCTCCTCCCTCGGTACGCTCTCCTCCAGTGGCGGCACTGTACTGTGCTTGTGCGCTCCATCGACGATCTATCTGCCAATCCACACTGGCCTCCAATCCGTAGTAATAGGCGAGGTCTATATTTTCCAAGCGCTGCTCCAAAAACTTTTCCCCTTGATAGATCACTTCAGCGGAAGAGGAGTTCCACTGGCGGATCATTGCCTGCTCCATTTGGGTGTAAAACCCAGTTACGCGCACGAGCCAATCAGATCCCCACCTCTGTTGCACACCGAGATCAAGTCCAGTGGCGTATTCCGGTTTTAGTTTGGGATTAGGGACCACTACATAAAGAGCGTCGGGATCGAAAATCTTGGCGTAATCATCGATATTGGGCGCTCTAAATCCCCGAGAGAGCTGGGCGCTCCATTTTTGGCGATTGTTTGGCTGGAAGGTTACCCCTAGTTGTCCAGTAAGCGCCGCGACCTTAAACGAAACGCTGCCAAAGTCAAACGCGTCCCATCTAGGATCAATAGCTGCTTGAGAAAACACGCTGGAGTAGCGCAAACCTACCGTGGAATGCCAGCCTGGGCCCCATTGTCTTTGTTGACTGACATAGAGCGCAGAGGCGTTCCATACAGCCCCATCGGGGTATCTAGAAATCTCAGGCACCTCAGACCTATCTCGTAGATCAATCGCTGAAGCCTGAGAGGACACTTGGTTCCAAATCTGTTCAAATCCCCAATTCCACTGGGTGGCTTCACCCATGGATTTATAGAAGTCTGCGCTGACGGTCTGCATGTAGACCTGTTCTTCTGAATGATGCCGGGTAGGATTGTTGAATTTTCGGTCGTTGCGGCTTTCGCTGAAGTACTGTTGAGCGACATGTATCTTCATCTGGTCGTACCACCCTGTTTTTGGGCTGTGCTGAGCCCAACCATGAGCCATACCCCAAATTTGTGGGCCATAATACCATTGGGCATAGCGCGGTGAGCCATCGGAATTGGGCTGTAAGAGTCGATCGTAGCGGGCATATTCGCCTGTTTCGCTCCAGTGCGTATCCAAGCCAAACATCCATGAATCACTGGGCTTAAAATGAAGTTTCTGCGTGGCATTCCATTGCCTATATCCGGAAGGTCTTTGTTGTTCACTGCGGGTATTGGGTGTCCATTGATCCTGTATCCCGCTTGCTACACTTGGCTGAGGATCTGGGGTCACTTGAAAGGGCTGTAGGTAGTCTTCAGGGCCAAACCTGCCCATGCGCAAATCCCCAAAATCAGTTTGGCTAAAATCGCCAGACCAGGCCCAACGACTTCCGCTATGGGATACCTTGAGGTGGGCTGTTTGTTCCTGGTTGGCCGAGGAGCTCCTTAGGTCGACATCTCCCTGCCAAACCCGGGCGTTTTCCTGATCAATAAACAGAGGGTTTTGGGTGTAGTAATGAATGACCCCACCTAATGCATCGCTGCCATAAACCACGGAACCCGCCCCGTAAAGCACTTCTACCCGCTCTAGGGCAAAGGGATCTACGGATAGACTGTTTTGCAGATTACCGCTGCGAAAAATAGCGCTGTTCATCCGAACACCGTCTACAGCCAGCAATATTCTGTTGGCGGAAAATCCTCTAATCATGGGACTCCCACCGCCTAACTGACTTTTTTGGACGTACACCTGTCCGCTTTGTTGCAATAAATCTGCGGCTGTTTGCGGCGCCCCTAGAAGAATAGATTTTTTGGAGATCACCGCAACTTTTTGCGGTACTTTAAGCTGGTTTTGCGCCCAATTAGATGCGGACAAAACCACTTCATCAAGGGGAATGGAGCTGGACTTCACTAGGGTGTCCTGAGCGTAGAGACTACTGGCTAAAAAAAAGGCAACCAGAGACAGTTTAGGCAAATAATTCATAGAGCACAGGCAAGGATTTGGGTGCGCGAAACTCTGGAATATGCATTTTGTAGTAAGCCATTAAAAGTTCCAGCACCTGTTTTTTGGTTGTTTTGGTCAGTGTTATCTTTCCAAAATCATCAAATTCCGTGCCTAATAATTCATTCAGCGCATCTACTGCAGCGCCCGTATAGGTGTGGGCAGTGGGATCAGCCACAAATGCGCCCTCTAACAAATCAAAATATCGGGAGGCCCCAAAAGTTTTATCTGGGTAAAAACCGAGAAATCTGGTCAGTTCCAGCAAAAAATGAATGTGAAAAACACCCATAGAAGCTCCTTGATCCAAAGCGATGAGTCGCTGAGAAATGAACGAATAAAGCGCCTCGTTGCGTTCCTCTTCTTTGATGGCCATACCCAAAACCTCGGACAAGAAAATAACGAGTGCATTGAGGTAAACATCGGTGTGTAACCGTTGATAAGGATAATCGATATGGGCTTCTGAAATGGTGTGTAGCCCCTTGTTGGGTCGGTGAACGGCGACCAATGACAACTGGGATAAAGGAAAAAACAGGGCTGGTTTCAGCCCTGTTTTTCTTTTGGCCAAAAGGCCTTTCAACATATAAGAGCAGATGCCCTCTGTTTCGGTAAACACCTTGATGATCAAGCTCTGTTCTCCGTATTTTATCTGAGAAAGGACGATCCCTCTGGTGCGTATTTGCATGCTAAACCACTCCTTGTGCCAGCATGGCGTCAGCAACTTTTACGAAACCAGCAATATTGGCCCCTTTCACATAGTTGCAATATCCCCCGTCTTCCATACCGTATTTGATACAAGAAGCGTGAATATCGGCCATAATGCCTTTTAAACGCTCGTCCACTTCAGCCCTTGTCCAGCTGATACGCAAAGAGTTTTGCGACATCTCTAAACCTGATGTGGCTACTCCTCCAGCATTAGATGCTTTTCCTGGGGCAAATAAAATCTTGTGTTCGTGGAAGTGCTCAATCGCTTCAGGCGTAGAAGGCATATTGGCTCCTTCCGCTACGCACATACATCCATGGGCAACCAGTGCTTTCGCATCAGTTCCGTGCAGCTCATTCTGTGTCGCACAGGGAAGCGCTACATCACAAGGCACATTCCACGGAGTCTTTCCTGGGACAAATACCGCCTTGGGGTATTTTGCTGCATAGGCCGAAATACGTCCGCGCTGAACATTTTTTAATTCCATGACATAGGCTAGTTTCTCCTGATCGATTCCCTCTGGATCGTGAATGTATCCTTCTGAATCGGAAAGGGTCAACACGGTAGCCCCTAGTTGCAAGGCCTTTTCCGCAGCGTATTGGGCTACATTTCCGGAACCTGAGATAACTACTTTTTTGCCTTTGATCGTCTGACCTTTCGTCTGCAACATGGATTCCGCAAAATATACGGTTCCGTATCCTGTAGCCTCAGGACGGATCAGCGATCCACCCCAAGAGAGTCCTTTCCCCGTAAGCACCCCAGTAAATTCGTTGCGGATCTTTTTGTACATCCCAAACAAATAACCGATTTCACGTGCACCCACACCGATATCTCCCGCAGGCACATCGGTAAACGCCCCAATGTGGCGGTTGAGTTCAGACATAAATGCATGGCAAAAACGCATGATTTCTGCATCTGATTTCCCTTTGGGATCAAAATCCGAACCTCCTTTACCTCCACCCATAGGCAGAGTGGTCAACGAGTTTTTAAACACCTGCTCGAAGGCGAGAAATTTCAAAATGCTGGCATTGACAGAAGGGTGAAAACGAAGCCCTCCTTTGTAGGGTCCGATGGCGGAGTTCATCTGAATTCGGTACCCTCGATTTACATGAATTTCTCCTTGATCGTCTACCCAAGAAACGCGGAATGAAATCAAGCGCTCTGGCTCCACCATACGCAACAAGATGTTTTTCCCGTTGTAAATTTCGTGCTCGGCAATGTAGGGGATTACTGTCTCTGCCACCTCTTGGACGGCTTGAATAAATTCGGGTTCGTGGCCATTTCTGACACGTACCTCTTGCATAAATGCATCGATTTTAGATTGATGTTCGGAGTGCATAAATTGTGATATTTAAAACGTAAGCTCAAAATTATGTTATTTTCATAATTCAGAGGCCTGTATTTTTAGAAATCTTCAAATGTGATTAGGCTATCCCCAAAACACGTCTCAGCGCCAACACACTACCCAGGTGAATGCCTTCGTGAAAGTTGTTGAATCCGATAGACTCTTCCGCAGAGTTAAGCGTCACTTTAGTGCTCGTGGTGTACGGAGTAAATTGGGTGAACAAGCCTGCGTTGTAGTCGTTTTCACATCGATCAATCAGCTCGATCAAGTGCTGCTTGGTGTAGGCTAAATCATTTTTTTCTTGAGCATCTCCCGCGGGAAAGCTGCCTTTGCTGTAGCGAGAGATAAATTGTTCGTCAAGATACATGGGCAAACCACTGAGTTTGTACACCAACAATTGCTGGGTGACCAACACATGGGCGATGTTCCAAAATATATGGTTGTTGAACCCTTGAGGCACTTCAAATAATTTGGATTCAGGTATTTGTTCTAAGAACTGTAAAAAAAGTTTGCGGTGTTGGCGAGTAATTTGAAGTTGTTGAGCGACCATAAGGATTAGGTTGTGGGTTTATTTCCTGTACTTTTACACAAAGTTAACGAAACCCTGCTTGCGTTGCGCACGTTTTTAAATCCTCGTACCCTAGCTTACCTATCTGCCCTTGGCGCAACTGTCATCTACGGCTTAAACCACACTATTGCCAAGGTGGTTATGCCTCAGTACATCCAGCCTTTTGGATTTATTCTGCTTCGGGTGATGGGGGCATCGGCCATTTTTTGGATGATTTCTTTGGCTTATCCCCAAGAAAAAATAGACAGGAAGGATTGGAAAATATTTGTTTTGGGGGCTGTATTGGGCATGGTCATCAATATGTTGGCTTTTTTTAAAGGGTTGTCTCTATCTACACCGATACAAAGCAGTCTTTTAGTAACCATGACCCCAATTATTGTGGTGGCCATGTCTGCGCTTTTGCTCAAGGAACAAGTGGGTTGGGTAAAAACCACAGGAATTGCCTTAGGATTTGGGGGAGCTATGACGTTGGTGGCTTATGGAGCTGATTTCTCAGAAGACGCCGCATTGGTTGGGCGAGGTAATCTCTTGTTGTTGATCAATTCCATCAGTTTTGGGGGGTATTTAATCGTGACCAAGAAAATCATCCACAAATACAAACCGATCACCTATTTAAAATGGCTCTTTACCATCGCTACGGTGATCAACGCGCCACTTTGTTTTCAGGAACTTTCTGAAGTGTCCTGGAATACATTGCCCTTATGGGCTATTGGCTCCATGACTTTTGTGGTTGTGGGAACCACCTGCATGACCTATTTGTTCAATGCCTACGCCCTCACACAACTGAAAGCTTCCTCGGTCAGTACCTTTACCTACATTCAACCCTTGGTAGGTATTCTTTTTGCCCTAGCCGTTGGTCAAGATCAAATGACCGAAGTAAAAGCCTTGGCGGGCGCCATGGTGGTTGTCGGTGTGTACTTGGCTACCAAAAAACAAAAAGAGCCCAAAAAAAGCCGTTAGGTTTTTTGTACCTTCAAGGGCAAATAAGTTCCTGTATCATGGCTCAAAAACCTCCTTTTTACGACCAACTGCGATTGCCCGTAGTGGCAGCTCCCATGTTTTTAATTTCAGGGCCAGCACTGGTCATAGCTTGTTGTACCCAAGGTATTGTAGGTACATTTCCCGCCCTAAACCAACGAACCACTGAAGGTTTTGAGGCTTGGGTGGTTGAAATCAAAGAAGCGTTGGCCGACTTTGAAGCGCGTACAGGTCAAAAACCTGCGCCATTTGGGGTCAATTTAATTGTACACCCCACCAATCCGCGATTATTAGCCGATCTTCAAGTGTGTATCAAACACCAGGTGCCCCTGATTATCACCTCGCTCGGCGCAGTTTCTGATTTGGTCGATGCGGTGCACGCCTATGGCGGATTGGTCTACCACGACATCATCAAAAAGAGGCATGCAGAAAAAGCTGCTGAGGCTGGCGTAGACGGACTCATTTTGGTGAGTGCTGGTGCTGGTGGTCACGCCGGGAACCTGAACCCCCTAGCCTTGATGGCTGAAGTAAAACAGGTGTTTGACAAAACGATTTTACTCGCTGGCTGTATATCAACAGGGATCGATATTGCCACCGCGTTACAAATGGGAGCTGATCTAGCCTACATGGGCACACGGTTTATCAATACCAACGAGAGCAACGCCCCCAGGGAATACCAATCCATGATTGAGCGCGCTGGGGCCAATGATATTGTGTATACCGCAGCTGTATCAGGAGTACACGCCAACTTTTTGGGGCCTTCACTGGCCGCTGCTGGTTTAGAAGGAGAGGCCTTAAAAGCCGACCACAAAGTAGACTTCGGAAAAGAATTGGATCACGAAGCCAAGGCCTGGAAAACAATTTGGTCAGCCGGTCAGGGGGTGGCCTCCATCGATAAAACAGTCTCTGTTGCCGAGCTGACTTCACAGCTAAAAAAGGAGCTAGATCAGGCGCTAGCGCAGCAAGCGAGTCAAGCAGAACGCTGGAAAGCTTAAGGAAATATTTGTGATTTTTTTGAGGTCAAATTTTATGTGGCTTGGATTGTTGCCTGTGTTTTTCCTACATTCGTGAAACTAAATAGTACACAGATGAATCGATTGTTATTATTCGGATTGGCCGCGGCATTGACACTTTCATGCTCGGGAGGGAAAAAAGAAGAAGCGGCGCAGACAGGATTTCAAATCTCTCGCACTCAAGAGGCGGCTCCGGCGGCTCAATTAACCCAAACCCCTGTAGATCTATCCAATAAAGGTATAGGACCCATCAAAAAAGTTACCTTCAGCACTGAGGTAGATGCCAAAAAAGCAGCCCAAGGACAAGATATTTTTGAAAGTAAATGCACCATGTGCCATGAAGTAGGTCAACGAATGATCGGTCCTGCAGTACAAGGAACTTTAGCGCGCAGAAGCCCAGAATGGGTAGCCAACCTGTTGCTAAACACCCAGGAAATGCTCCAAAAAGATCCTATTGCCAAAGCCTTACTCAAAGAATACAACAACGCCATGATGATCAACCAAAACCTGACTGAGCCTGAAGCTCTAGCTGTTTTGGAGTACTTGAGAACGCTGTAATGGCCATCGCTAAAAAAACCATTGGCGTTTTAGGCGCTGGAAGTTGGGCAACTGCCCTGGTCAAAATATTGACTGATAATGGGCATACCGTCCATTGGTACGTGCGCAATCCTGACCACATCGAGTCCATTGAGCGCTCCGGCAACAACCCGCGTTATGTAAGCTCCATAGACCTCCCTGTAAGTCTGCTGTGCATGAGCAGTGACATCAACGAGGTGGTCGGTGCGTGTGACTTGTTGGTTATTGCCATTCCTTCAGCGTTCTTAAACCAAGCGTTTGGCGCATTGACGGTCCCTTATCAAGACAAGATCTTCTTCTCGGCCGTTAAAGGAATTATTCCAGAAACTGAATTGATTGTCGGTGAACACCTCAACCAGGTGATGGGCGTCCCGATGAAAAACATCGGGGTGATCACGGGGCCTTGTCACGCAGAGGAAGTCGCTCTTGAGCGGCTGTCCTATTTAACCATTGCGTGTTTAGATCTAAAAAATGGCCGAGCCATGGCCGGTCTTCTGGCCAATAATTACATCAAAACTCAAGTGTCCAGAGACGTTATCGGTACGGAGTACGCCGCCGTATTTAAAAACATTTACGCCTTGGCCGCGGGGATTGCCCACGGTTTGGGATACGGAGATAATTTTCAGGCTGTGCTGATGAGCAATGCCATCCGCGAGATGAAAAAAATCATCAAATCCGTACACAAGCTCAAGCGAAATATCAATCAATCCGCCTACTTAGGAGACCTATTGGTCACCGGCTACTCCGTGTTTAGCCGCAACCGTATGTTTGGCAATATGATCGGTAAAGGGTATACGGTAAAAAGCGCTATGGCTGAGATGAGTATGGTCGCTGAGGGGTATTACGCATCAAAAAGCGCTTATAAACTGATCGAGTGTAAAGGGGCACACGATAAAGCCCCTATCGCTTGTGCGGTATACCGCATACTTTACGCTGGAGAATCTCCAAAAAAAGTATTTAAAGCGCTTACGGATAAGCTGGACTAATCCTCAAAAAAATCTCTTTCTTGAAAATACTGCACCAGGGCTTCTTTCATCAGTAAGGCTTGTTCTCCGGCCTTCAGGGGGGGCAAGGGCTTAACAACCTGGTAGTGGGGCCACCCTTGATCATCTACAAAATCGAAGGCGTAAAACCCATAGGGCTCCAACACACGACAGATCCCGATATGCATCAGATTTACCTTTTCGTCTTTTTGAAATTTTTGGTGGTATTTGCCCAGTTCTTGTAGACCCACCAAATAGATAATGGCATCCAGGTCCAACGGGTCTCCGTCTGAAAATCGATCGGATAACGAGCTGACCAGCAACTCCCATTTGGCTTTTAATTCAGGGTCTCTTGACATGGGCGCAAAGATAGCCCAAAAATGTATCTTTGGTCAAAACGACCACTATGTTAATCTTAGACATTGCACTGGGGCTTATCGTGCTTTACGGAGCCTATCGAGGATTTAAAAACGGACTGATTGTTGAATTGTTTGGGATATTGGCCTGGGCCATAGGAATATACGGCGCTTTACACTTTTCGGACTGGACCGCCGATCAACTAAAGCCTTATGTGTCTTGGTCGGAAAATGCCACCAAAACCGCCTCGTTTGTACTCACCTTTTTGGCGCTCTTATTGATCACCCATGTGTTGGCAAAAGCATTGACTAAAATGGCTTCTCTGATGCTTTTGGGCGGCATCAACAAAATCTTTGGAGTGCTTTTTGGGGGGTTAAAAACGGTGGGGTTGCTCGCCTTGTTGCTCGCCTACCTCGCAGAGCACAGTCCCCTAGATCAATGGGTTAACCAAGAACAAGAAGTTCCTTCAAAACTCTATGAACCGATCAAATCAGCAGGTCAATACCTTTTAGAGGCTTGGGATTTTGTCGCTGAAAAAGTGGAAGAAATCGATTATATTTGATAAATACAACATTTACACCCTAATAAGTTATAAAAATGCAAAACATCCCTACTGTCTCCGATATGTTATCCCAGTTGGGCATTTCCTCCGTAAATCCTGGCACTTCTACGGGCAGTGTCCAACATACCAGTGACGAACTGCTTACTAGTTATTCGCCTGTAGACGGGGCTCCAATCGCTCAAGTGAGTGTGACCACCCAGGGGCAAATGAATCACGTAGTAGAAACTGCCCAGCGCGCATTTATAACCTGGCGAGAAATACCCGCCCCCAAAAGAGGTGAGGTTGTGCGCCAATTCGGCATGGCACTGCGCGAAAAAAAAGACGTACTAGGTGCTTTAGTCTCCTATGAGATGGGCAAATCCTACCAGGAAGGCTTAGGGGAAGTACAAGAAATGATCGACATCTGTGATTTTGCCGTGGGCTTATCGCGTCAACTCCACGGATTGACTATGCACTCTGAGAGGCCCAAACACCGTATGTACGAACAATACCACCCGTTAGGTATTGTAGGAATCATATCCGCATTTAATTTTCCCGTGGCCGTATGGGCTTGGAACACAGCCCTAGCTTGGGTTTGTGGAGATGTATGCATTTGGAAACCCTCTGAAAAGGCCCCCTTGTGCGGTATTGCTTGTCAAAATATTATCGCAGAGGTACTTAAAAAAGAAGGTTTGCCCGAGGGGATCTCTTGTTTGATTAACGGCGATGCGCGGGTAGGTGCTTGGATGACCGAAAACCATCAAATACCGCTCATCTCTGCTACGGGTTCTGTGCGCATGGGAAAAATAGTGGGGGCTGCTGTAGCGCAAAGACTCGGGCGCTCCCTGCTGGAATTAGGGGGAAACAATGCCATAATTGTCACGCCGAGCGCTGATCTAAAAATGACCGTTATCGGAGCTGTATTTGGGGCCGTAGGCACGGCAGGACAGCGATGTACTTCAACCAGAAGACTCATTGTTCACCGAGATATATATGATCAAGTTAAGGAAGCTTTGGTCAAAGCCTATGGGCAAATACGCATTGGCAATCCACTCGATGCGCGCAATCATATGGGGCCGCTGATCGACAAACAAGCAGTGGCTGCTTATGAAAAAACGCTAGCCTACGTAATCGCCGAGGGAGGTTCTTTGTTAGTCCCCGGAGGAGTGCTCAGCGGGGAAGGATACGAAAGTGGGTGCTATGTGGCGCCTGCTATTGTGGAGGCAGAGCCTCATTATGCCATGGTTCAACAAGAAACATTTGCCCCGATTTTATACCTGATGAGCTATTCGGGCAGCATAGAGCAAGCCATTGCGATACAAAATGCTGTTCCTCAGGGGCTTTCCTCTGCAGTGATGACCTTGAATATGCGTGAAGCGGAACTTTTCCTGAGTGCATCCGGCTCCGATTGCGGTATAGCCAATGTGAATATTGGCACCTCTGGAGCAGAGATCGGTGGAGCATTTGGCGGAGAAAAAGAAACTGGAGGAGGACGAGAATCAGGATCTGACGCTTGGAAAGTGTATATGCGTCGACAGACCAACACCATCAATTACAGCACTGAGCTTCCGCTCGCTCAAGGAATACACTTTGATTTAGACGCTTAATTTCGGCCTAGTTCCCCAGGGTAAAACTGGTATACCGGATCGGACTGAATCCAGCGTTGCGTTTCCACGCAGAAGGCTGTGAGGGGGCCGCGAAAAGCGGCCCCGGTATCCACGTTCCAAACGTTGGCAGCGCGCACAGGTTCCGTATGTCCAATCCGCGTAACCGGAGTATGACCGATGTAAATCTCTCGGTAGTTTAACAGTCTTTGAGGATAGTCTGCATCCTCAGGCGTCAAACGAAATTTGACAGCCAGAGCCAATTCCCAGAGACTTCGATCCCAAAACAACAAATCGCTAAAATATTCTTGCTCCACCCCTTTTACATGGGTAAAACCGGCATGGACAAACAATCGGTTTTGATCATCTATCCAATGAGTAGGTAGGTTGTTAAAAAACGCTAAGTGTTTTTGTTCTAGTGCTTTGTCCGCTTTTTCCGTGTAGTCTTTTACCGTTGCTGCCCCTCCATGACCCAACCAAAGCGGATTTGTTTTTTTGGTTTCCAACCACTTGCGGCATAAATCATCGTGGTTACCCTTTAGGGTGATTAGGGTTCTTTTTGCCTGTAATTCGATCAAAAAATCGATCGTTTCGCTGTTCTGAGACCAACCGTCGACATAATCCCCTAAAAAAATGAGTCGATCATTTGGTCCGATCTCCGGTCGATCTAGCAATTGCTTTAATGCGCGCAAACCCCCGTGAATGTCCCCAATTACCCAAGTATTCATAGTCCAACTTTGTACAAAAATCGGAATTTTCAAAATTAGGCGACTGTAAAGCGGTGCGAATTAACAGAGAAATATCACAAACCCACTATTGGTAAAGCCATCGGGTTTGTTTTTCTTTGGACCTCAAAGCATAACAGATGAAAAAGGTTTATTGCATCGGGGAGCTCCTGATTGATTTTGTTGCCGAAAACCAAGGAAAAGACCTCACCCAAGCCGTTCAATTCACCAAAAAAGCGGGCGGTGCCCCAGCCAATGTGGCCTGTGCCATCAGCAAGCTCGGGGGTTCTGCTGTTTTTGTTGGCGCTGTAGGTCAGGATGCATTTGGCCAGTTTTTGGTAGATACCCTCGATGTTCACGGGGTAGATACCTCAGAGGCCCAACGAAGTCAGACCTTTACTACCCTAGCCTTTGTATCCATAGCTGCTGATGGAGAACGCGATTTTGTGTTTTCCCGCGGTGCCGACAAAACACTGACTTATCAAGCAAACCTGGGAAAACAATTAAACCAAGTAATTGTTCACTTCGGTGCAGCTACTTCTTTTTTGGGCGGCTCCCTTGAGGAGGCCTATGGGCATTACCTCAGCGACGCAAAACAGGGAGGATGCACAATCTGTTTTGACCCAAATTTTCGCACAGACTTGTGGAAAAACAACGAAGAAACCTTTGTAACAAAATGTCATCCGTATATCGCCGCAGCAGACTTGTGTAAATTCAGCCACGAAGAAGCCTTGCTTTTATCCGGCAAAAATGATTTGTCAGAAGCATGTGCCTACCTGCACCAACTAGGATGTCCGGTTATTTGTGTTACTCTGGGTGCTGAAGGCACCTGGGTAAGTACCCCAAGCAGTGCTGTTTTAGTAGCTTCTGTACCCGCTCAAGCAGTGGACACCACCGGTGCGGGTGACGCCTTTATCGGTTGTTTGCTTCAACAATTGGCAGAAACTAACGCGCCCAAAGAAACATTGCTCCAAGAGGAACAACTGCTCAAAATGGTAGCTAAAGCCAATAAGGCGGGTGCATTTACCACCCAAAAATTTGGGGCGATTGCCGCACTACCTACCCAAGCCGACTTAAGTAATTATTGATTGTACTTGACTTTGCGCAAAATCCTCAGCGCCTCTTTCATAGCGGCATAAACTTTAGGATGGTCTGGGCGCAGCAAATCTTTGGCCTGCTCCATTAATTCCAATACTCCAGGGAGCTCATTGAGATAACACAGCAACAGTATTTCCGGAACGGCAGACAACTCTTCCAATTCCAAAGCAGAAAAACTTGCTCCCTTTGCTACCTTGCGCACCAACTGAAGTGACGTGTTTTGCAGGTGTAACAGCGTTTTTTTATTGTATTGAGGCGGCTGAAATATCAAATCGGACAACAGGGTGTAGCGTCCATTGTTTGAAAATTGCAATCGAGTGGTCTCAAAGGGAAAATATTTTTTTTGATGTCCTAAGCCCAAACGGACATACTCTGTTATGGTCAAGGAATTTTCGTCAGCAGCAATCTCCACCTCATCCAGCGCTGAATAAAACAACTTGACTTGTTCGGTAATCATTTCGATATCAACCCTGGAGTAATAGGTGATTCCTTTAACGGTCTTCGGGATTCCAGCCCAACAAACCACAAACTGCTCGACAAACACCTTGTAATGGCATTCGAGGTCCTTGTGTCGGTGCACCATAAAGTCCATCACACCGTCCAGTGTGAGCCCAATACTGTTCTGTGCTTGTAGCTCAATGGAGCTAACCACTGGGGTGTTGACATC
>JBEAQS010000028.1:0-15251 GCA_041163765.1 Bacteroidota bacterium
ACAAAACATTTGCCTTCCTAGAGCAAGCGCATGAGCGCCAACCTTCTGCAGAGGAAATAGCCAAAGAGTTGGACATGACTGTGGAAGATGTGAAGCAATCACTTAAAAACTCAGGGCGCCACGTATCCATGGATGCACCACTTATCGACGGGGAGGATTCCAACTTGTACGATGTACTCCGCTCTGGCGAATCACCAAACCCTGACCGAGAACTGATGCACGATTCTTTGCGCACAGAAATCGAGCGCGCCTTGGAAACACTGACCCCTCGAGAGGCAGATGTAGTGCGCCTGTATTTTGGTTTGGCCGGGCAACATTCAATGACCCTAGAAGAAATTGGAGAAACTTTTGACCTGACTCGCGAGCGAGTCCGTCAAATAAAAGAAAAAGCGATTCGACGACTCAAACACACTTCGAGAAGTAAAATCCTAAAAACTTATTTGGGCTAACCTGAAGCCCCTGGTTTCAGGGGCTTTTTTAATGATCGCTATGAGCAAAACACTGATTGCACCCTCTGTACTCGCTGCGGATTTTGCCAATTTAGAAAGAGACATCACCATGATCAACCAATCATCAGCTGATTGGTTTCACATCGATATCATGGACGGTGTTTTTGTCCCTAATATATCCTTTGGTATGCCGGTATTGGCTGCTATAGGTCGTCATGCGCAAAAGCCTCTTGATGTTCACTTGATGATCGTTGATCCTGATCGTTACATCGATGTATTTGCCGATTTGGGCGCACATGTCCTTAGTGTTCACCTAGAAGCCTGTACCCACCTGCACAGAACAGTTCAGGCGATTAAAGCGAAAGGGATGAAAGCGGGTGTAGCCCTTAATCCTCACACACCCATACATCTGTTAGAAGATATCATTCACGACCTGGACCTCGTGGTTGTTATGAGTGTTAATCCAGGATTTGGGGGGCAAAAGTTTATAGAAAATACCTACGAAAAGGTACGTGCACTTAAGGCCCTTATTCAGCGTAAGTCCAGCCAGGCGTTGATTGAAATCGATGGGGGTGTTCAGTCCGCTAATGCCGCACAACTCGTGGCCGCTGGTGCTGATGTACTGGTAGCCGGAAATTTTGTGTTCAGCAGTCCTGATCCGATCAATACCATCCAAGAACTCAAAAATTTGGTTTGATGAACAACACAGATCTGTTGATCGTTGGAGCAGGACCCATTGGCATATCGTGTGCCCTGGCCGCCCAAAAAGCAGGTCTTTCCTATCGGGTGATTGAAAAGGGCTGCTTGACCAACTCCCTCTTTAATTATCCCCTAGACATGCAGTTTTTCTCTTCCTCAGAAAAACTGGAACTCGAACAAATACCCTTTGTTTCTACATCGGTCAAACCCAGCCGTACAGAAGCCCTCGAATATTACCGCAGGGTGGCTAGCGCTCATAAACTAGCTATTCAACTTTACGAACGCGTTCACCAGATCATACCTTCGGTTACCTACTTTGAGGTGATCACCGACCTAAACACTTATCGGGCAAAATCGGTTGTTCTGGCTACTGGTTTTTTTGATATTCCTGAAACCTTGGGTGTTCCTGGAGAATCACTGAGTAAAGTGACTCATTATTTCGATCAAGCCCACCCCTACTCTTTGCAAAAAGTGGCCGTTGTGGGAGCCAGTAATTCAGCGATTGACGCTGCACTGGCTTGTTATCGAAAAGGAGCTGATGTCACCTTAATTGTGCGTGGCCCCGAAATTGGAAAACGAGTAAAATATTGGGTAAGACCTGACATAATCAACAGAATTGAAGAAGGTTCCATCAAAGCGCACTTCAACACCCAAATAAAAGCGATACACCCCAAATCCATTGAACTGATTCAGGGTGACCATTCTTGGCAAGAAGACAATGATTACGTGATTGCCATGACGGGTTACCGACCTGATTTAGATTTCCTATCAAATTTGGGTATTCCTCTGGAAGGGCCGATGAAAAAGCCTGTACACGATTCAGAAACCATGATGACCCCCATTAAAGGATTGTATCTGGCAGGGGTCATTTGCGGAGGTCTGGAAACACATAAATGGTTTATTGAAAATTCCCGTACTCACGGAACACAAATCGTAGCTCATATCCTTGAAAACAACTAAGCGTACTACCTGGGATGTCTTAAGGTCTTTGGGGCCTGGTATTCTTTTTGCCTCCATGGCTGTGGGCACGTCACATTTAGTACTTTCCACAAAAGCAGGTGCACAATTTGGCTGGTGGGCTCTACTTCCAATTGCAGCCGCCAACTGGCTTAAATATCCCTTTTTTGAATTCGGCATCCGGTACACCCAAGTTACCGGCAAATCGCTCTTACAAGGATATTTAGAAAAAGGCCGGGGGTATTTTACTGCCTATGCCTTGGTCACTTTGGTGAGCTCAATAACAATACTATCCACCTTGTATACCGTTACTGCAGGCTTGATGCTGCAGTTGATTCCTTCGTTGAATATACCGCTTCCCGCGATGGTGGGTCTGTTATTGGCGGTAGTAGCCGCCGTGTTGAGCTATGGCCAATACCGCTGGTTAGAAAACAGCCTTAAAGCGGTAGTCACCCTACTGGTAGCCGCGCTGTTAATTACCGTAGCCATGGCGTTATGGGAAGGTCCAGTGCCTCAAGACCCCAATTGGGTTTTTCCAGAGGTAAGCGATACGGCTGCTGTATTATTTTGGATCAGTTTGATCGGATGGATGCCCACGGCAGTGGAAGCTTCCAGCTGGGTGAGCATGTGGCGGCTTGCCAAAAACAAAAATGAACAACAAAATTTAACCCAGGCACTCAAAGAATTTAAGTTTGGGTATTGGGTAACCGCGGTATTGGCTGTACTTTTTTTAATGCTGGGCCTGTATACATTCTACGGAACACAAGTAACCCTAAGCAACCAGTCCGTAGCCTTTGCGGATCAACTCATCGGGGTTTTTGCCCAACGTATGGGCGCATGGACCTACCCTGTTGTTGCCTTGGCCGCCTTTGCCACCATGCTGAGCAGTTGTATTACAGCACATGATGCATTGGGAAGAATCAGTGTAGACACCCTACAAAAATGGAAGGTAATCCGTTCCTCAGAAACCACGCGTTACTTGATAATTTTAGTCTGGGCATTAGCTCTGGTCAATGCCTGGGTAGTCTGGTACACGGGGGCCCAAATGGGATGGTTGGTGGCTACCGCCACAACGGTTTCCTTTGTGTTGGCCCCGGCGATTGGCTGGTTAAATTACAGCTTGGTTACCAGTGTGGTGTTTGATAAATCACAACAACCCAACCGCAAACTGATCATCCAAGCCTATGCGGGTATGATCTTCCTAAGTCTGTTTGCCGTGTATTATTTTTGGTTGCTTTGGGCTTAAAGAACTGCAGAAACTGCCTCCAATTCTGGGGTGATTTTTTTGACTAAGCCCTGCAAAACTTTCCCTGGTCCTACCTCTACAAATTCTGTAACGCCCATCTGCGCCATAAACCGAACACTTTGAGTCCATTTTACTGGGGCGGTGAGCTGAGCAATTAGATTTTCTTTAATTTCCAAAGGATCCGTAACTGCCTGAGCGTGTACGTTCTGCACTACAGGACAGATCGGCTGGTGAAAAGTCGTCTGTGCAATAGCCTCTGCCAGTGCCGTACGAGCAGGTTCCATAAGCGGAGAGTGGAATGCCCCTCCTACAGGAAGTAACAGGGCTCTTTTAGCTCCAGCTGCTTTTAACGCTTCACAAGCCTGTTCCACGGCAGCTAAAGCGCCGGAGATCACCAATTGTCCAGGACAATTGTAGTTGGCAGCCACCACAACCCCTGTGGTTTCTGCGCAAACTTTTTCCACAATTTCATCCGCTAGCCCCAGAACAGCCGCCATAGTACCTTGAGTTAATTCACAAGCACTTTGCATAGCCATCGCTCGAGCATAGACAAGCCGTAAGGCATCTTCCATAGCCAGCGTTTTATTGGCTACTAAGGCGGAAAACTCACCCAACGAATGTCCTGCAACCACATCTGGTTTAAAATGATCTCCCAATGAAGCCGCTAAAGCTACCGAGTGTAAAAAAATAGCTGGTTGGGTTACTTTGGTTTCCTTAAGATCATCCGCTGATCCGTCAAACATCAAATCAGTAATGGAATAACCAAGCACTTCGTCAGCTTGTAACATCAACGATTGGGCAACAGGTGATTGGTCAAATAAATCTCGGCCCATTCCTGGGAATTGGGCCCCTTGGCCTGGAAAAATATATGCTTTCATAGGTTTATTTTGGCTTATGGGACTCGGGGTACCATGTCGCGTAATGAATATAATTTTGAGCAATTCTGAGGACCTCACCTTGTGTTAATTCCTCACTGATGTCTTTTATTTTAACCGCCGGAACTCCGGCAAATACACTTCCGGAAGGCACATGCGTTCCCTTGGTAAGTACAGCTCCTGCAGCGATAATGCTGTTGGACTCTATCACACAACCATCCATCACGATACTGCCCATACCGATCAAAACACGATCGCGAATGATACATCCGTGCACCAAAGCGTTGTGCCCAATAGAAACATCATCACCTATTTCAGTGGGATGTGTTTTGTACGTACAATGGATGACTGCTCCATCTTGTACATTGACCCGATTTCCAAGTCGAATATAATGTACATCAGCACGTATCACCGCGTTATACCAAACACTGCATTGATCACCCATAACCAGATCTCCCACCAAAACGGCATTAGGGGCAATCAAGCAATCTGCACCCCACCGGGGAAAAATACCGTGAATTGAAATCGGTTCCATGGAATAATTTGGGACAAATATAATTTAATCCAAGTAAATTAAACATCTTCTGGGGATATACGACCTGTCTTCGTATTTTTGTAAAAATGATTGTATATGAGTGCTTATAAAATCACCGCAGTACCTACAAAACACCCTGAAATACTAAAGTTCGATTCCAACGGACTTGTGTCTCCACATAAAAATTACGAGTTTCAATCCATTCAAGAAGCTGAGGTATCCCCGCTAGCACAGCAATTGTTTATGCTGCCGTTTGTCAAAGCTGTTTATCTGTCCAGTCACTTTATCGGCATTCACAAATCGGATAATGTAGGCTGGGAAGACGTTCAGGACGAACTCATTGAGGTACTAGAAGACTATTTAAATAGCGGTGCTCCCGTGGTTTCTGCACAGGACCCCATAAGTCAAGCCTACACCTTGTATATCGAGACCACTCCTAATCCAGAGGTGTTAAAGTTTGCCGCCAACAAAAACATTACTGCCCAAACGGTAGAATACAAAAACGAAGCCCAGGCTGAGCGATCACCGCTCGCCCTAAAATTGTTTTCTTTGAGCTATGTTCAAGAAGTATTTATCGATCAAAATTATGTTTCCATTACCAAAACTCGGGCCCAAGACTGGGAATCTGTAAAAAACGAAGTCAAACAACTCATCCTCGATTTCTTGTCCAGCGGAACACCTGCTGTCTTGCCCATTGAAAATAACGGCACCCAAACACAGGATCCCATAAGTCTGCAAATCATTTCCATCATAGATGAATACATCAAGCCTGCCGTGGCCGGCGATGGTGGAAATATCTTGTTTGAATCCTATGATCCTGAATCTAAAGTTGTATCTGTACTGCTCCAAGGGGCCTGTAGCGGTTGCCCTTCCTCTACTTTCACCCTGAAAAACGGGATCGAAAGCATGTTGCAAAACATGATGCCGGGAAAAGTAAATGAAGTGATTGCCACAAATGCTTAAACTCATGAACCAAAAAATAAACCAAATCAAAGAATACGTCCCAGTTGACGAGGTAAAAGATTACTGGGATCATCTATTGGAAATCATTACCAGTATCATGCCTAATATCATCTATGCTACCCTCATATTATTGGTGGGTATGTGGGTGGTGCGTATCATCAACCGTATGGTACACCGGTTTTTTGAAAAAAAGGATTATGACCTAACCTTGGAATCCTTTTTGCAAAGTTTTATCAACATTGCCCTAAAAGCAATTCTATTTGTGCTGGTGATTACGCAGTTAGGGGTGAAATCATCCTCACTGGTAGCCGTAGTAGGTGCCGCTGGTTTAGCTGTTGGACTAGCACTTCAAGGATCCCTAGCCAATTTTGCTGGAGGAGTGCTTATTCTAGTCTTTAAACCATTTCGAGTGGGTGATTTCATTGAAGCACAGGGCATCAGTGGAACCGTCAGTGAGATCAGTATATTTACCACAAAAATCAACACTTTTGCCAACCTCACTGCCGTTATCCCCAATGGCGACCTATCCAACCACACCATCATCAACTACAATACTGAACCCACCAGAAGGGATAACATTGTTTTTGGCATAGGTTATTCTTCAGACATCAAAAAGGCCAAAGACCTATTGCTTGAAATATGCCATAATGATGCAGATGTTTTGAAAGACCCTGAGCCAGTGGTGGTTGTCCAAAACCTAGGAGACAGCGCTGTAGAACTCAGCTTGCGCTATTGGGCACACAACGAGGTCTTTTGGGATGCACACTTTAGAATAATTGAATCGGCTAAACTGGCCTTTGACAAAAATGGAATTGAAATACCTTTCCCACAGAGAGTGGTACACCAAATTAAATCATCATAAAAAAATCCTGAGCGATGCTCAGGATTTTTTTTGAGGTTTATTGGCTATAAAGTCTTTCAGGTAACTCGGCTCGAAATAAGCGATATCTTCAAAAACCCCAGCTTCAAAGGACCTCCACACCTGCCCGGCCATCTGTGCTGCATGCGGCCACACTGCTGCGTGGTAATCGGCACCTAACACAGGATCTATTTCATGACATTTATCTGCTCCAGACCCCACAAAAAGCAGCTTTTCTTGCAAGAAAATAGACTTCTGGAAGTAACCTGGCACAATCACTTGTGGTTGGGGATCCATCAAGGTATTTCCTTGAGCATCATAGACCCCGAGGTACACCTCATCCCTACGCGCATCCAAAACAGCTACGGTCCGCGTCTCTGGTAGCACATACTCTTGGGCTAAAACAGCTAGGGTATCCATAGAAATCAGAGGAATCTGTAGGGCAAAGCACAAGCCTTTAGCTGCAGAAACGCCAATACGCAGACCCGTATAGGACCCTGGACCTTTGCTTACGCCTACGGCTACAAGGTCTTGGGGTTGTATACCTTCTTGATCCAATAATTGAGTGATGAGCACATGCAACACTTCCGCGTGGGCATACTGCGCCTCATTCACGGACAAGGAAGAAACACAAATGCCCTGCTGGGATAATCCAACAGAGCATTGTGTGGTTGATGTCTCAATTAAAAGTATCATGCCTAGGCCTCTAGTCGAACACCAAAAAAGTATTCCAATACTTTTAGACGGAAGATATAATTGTACTTAGCTTGTATCAGGGAAGCTTGAGCAGCATCCAATCTGGATTGGGCTTGGCTGTACTCAAAAGCATTCATCATACCCACTTCAAATCTTTCTCTGGCATAACGCAAAGAAAGGGTTCTGGCTTCAAGCGTTTTTAAGGCTGCTTGGTACGCGTTAAACGTTCCTTCAACATCTGCGTATGCTTGGTTGACATTGGCCTCTAAATCCAGTGTTTGCTGGGCGTATTGAAGCTGACTGCGCTCCATTTGAATCTTAGATCTTTTAATGGCATTGTTCAATGAATTACCGTTAAATATGGGAATATTCATTTGTGCCCCATAAGAAATACCGTCATTGGTCCATAACTGCTCTTGAAAACCAATTAATTGGCCGGTAAGGCGATCGTAGTTTTGATCAGAATAACGGGTATTGTAATTGACAAACATACCCAGTGTAGGGTATTTGGCTCCTTTGGCAATCTGCAGGTCTTTTTTAGCGATATCAACATTGGTTTCTGCCAACTTGATGTCACCTCTAAAGGACATCGCCTTTTCAAAAATCACTTTAGGGTCGTTGTTGGCAATGTCACTAACCGGAATCGGAATGTCTCCATCAACTACGTCAAAATTGACGTAATCTCTGATCTGAAGTAGTTGAGCCAAAGTAATTCGGCCCATAATTACTCTGTTTTGTGTCTCCACGAGCTGTTGCTGCTGACCTGCCAAGGTAGCTTCTAATTCAACTACATCTCCTTGTGGGATAACCCCAGAAGATTGAAGGACCATAGCGCGTTCCAAATCTTTCTGAGTCACTGTTTTTTGCGCCTCGATGGTCTTTAATGTCTCTTTGGCAGAAACCACTTGTAGATAAGCGTTGACAATATTCAAACGAATGTTGTCTTTTAAATTATCTAGATTGTACGTGGCTGCTAAGCGAGACATTTCAGCTCTCTGCAATCGGTATACATTGCGCAACCCGTCAAAGACGGTCAATGAAGAGCCTAAGTTACCCGATCCAGAGAAAATTGTGCTGGACACCAGTGTATTGGTGGTCGGATCTAAGGCTAAACCCGTGTTTCCAGAAGCACTCATGGAACCGCTTAAATTGGGTAATAATCGCCCAATGGCATCTGACTTTTCAATCAAACTCTGCTCGTAATCCAGTTCAAACTGAGCAATACTTAAATTATTTTTTTCTGCATAGGCAATGCACTCTTGTAAAGACCATTTCTTTACCTGAGCCTGAACTGAGGCGAGTGCACAAACTAGGACAAAAAGTAGTTGGAATTTTTTCATGTTATATCGAATCACTAGTTGTCTGTTTTCTCTTCTTCAGCCTCATCGCCTTTTTTGATAGGCTCTGTCTTGTTCCAAACCTTAACCTTGTCTTCAGCAGTTACCCCAGAAATAATTTCTACGTTGATACCATCAGAAATCCCTATCTCAATATCTCTGCGCTCAAATTTCTGATCACCGATTAAAACTTCCACATAAGGTTTGTCCGTTTTCCGGTCGAATTGCAATACTGCCTCAGGAAGTGACAAAACATCCACCTTTCGTTCTGTTACCAAAGTAGCGTTAGCTGAATACCCTGCGCGTACCAAAACATCCTCTTTGATGATGACATCTCCCTCGATCTTGAACTGAACAGCACCTTGTTCTTCAATCCCTTTGGGAGAAACAAATCGAAGGGTCGCGTCCAAAGTGGTTTTCTCCATGGCCCCAAGACTGATAGAAAGAGGCATGCCAATAGATAGTTTATTCACTTCTCCCTCATCTACTTTACCTTCAAAAATCATCATGGTCAAATCAGCAATCGTGGCGATGGTAGTACCTGCGTTAAAGTTGTTGGAAAGTATCACTTGGTCACCTTCTTTAACTGGAATTTCCAATATAGTCCCGCTTACTGTGGCGCGAATATTGGTGTTTGACGTAGCTGAACCACCTGCGGAACCTAATTTGATGATCTCATAATCCGACTTGGCATTTTCCAAATCTAAGCGCGCTTGATCAAAACGCAATTTTTGAGTGTTAAATTCCTGAGAGGAAATGACCTGCTTTTCAAAAAGCTGTTTGTTGCGTGAAAATTCGATTTGCGCATTGGAGAAAGCCACTTCGCTCGACTTAACGCGCATACTGGCTTGGTTCATGGCTTGTTCGTTGGGAACTACCTTGACCTTGGCTATAAGGTCTCCTGCTTTGACCTTTTCCCCTTCTTTCAAATAAATCCGATCGATTATACCAGATATTTGCGGTTTGATTTCTACTTCAACTTCAGGAACCACCTTACCTGTAGCGACTGTTTTTGTCTCAATGGTTTTAGGTGCTGCAGTTATCGTCTCGTAGATCACAGAGGATTTGCTGTTGGACTTAATAAAAAATGCGGCAGCCCAAAGAATGCCGATCACTCCTAGGGATATTCCCGCGTACTTGACTACTTTTTTCATGGATTCAGGTTTGTTACTGTATTAAATTATTCTTCTCTTAATGCATCAATAGGTTTAATGCTGACCGCCCTCTGGGCTGGAATCATTCCGATTAATGTGCCTAAAACAATCATTAGTGCCAGTGCCCCTAAAACGTAACTGATAGGCACCGTAGGGTTCGCGTAGGGAAAGTCACCACCTTCAGTGAGGTTACCTACAAAATTCAATACCATAGCTCCCAAAACAATACCCAGTACACCCGCGATTACGGTCAAGAAAACAGACTCCATAATAATCAGCATACGGACTTCGCCTGGAGTAGCTCCAAGTGCACGACGCACACCGATTTCACGGGTTCTTTCTTTAACGGAAATCAATAATATATTGCCGATTCCGATAACACCAGCCAAAATGGTAGCCAGTCCCACCACCAAAGACAAAAAGGTCATCCCTTGAGCAAAACCCATGATGCGGCCGAAGGCCTCACCTAAATTAAACGAACCAAATGCCCTTTCATCCTCTGGATCAACCCTGTGTCTGTTTTTTAAAATCGTTTTTACTTGTTTTTCAACGGCGACTACATCGGCATCATCATAAGCGGCTATCACAAAGTAACCCACGCGATCACCGGTATTGTAGAGTTTTTGAAATGTGGTAAATGGAATATAAATATCACTGTCGTTGTCAAAGCTCACCCCATTGGAATACTTGTGCACCCCAACTACCTGGAAATACACATTGTCAATACGAATAAATGTACCAATCGGATTCACGTCCTTTTCGTATAATTCAGATTGAGTTCTCTCACCGATGACGCAGACTTTTCGACTGAGTTCAATGTCTTGATCATTGATAAAACGTCCACCGTCGTAAATCTTCTTGGTGGCAATTTTGGTGTAAATCGGATAGTCTCCCAACACTGAATAGGTTCCTGACTTTTGGCCGTGTACCGTTAAAGCAGGAGATCCCCCAAAAACACCTTGAGCATTACGCGGGGCGATGTGTTGGATTTCAGGTATTTTATTGGTCAACGCAGTGGCATCACCCAACCTTAATTCCAGACTCCTTCCTGTTTTAAATCCTTCAAAAGGAATGCTGGTAGACTGTGCCCAGACAAACATAGAATTCATGGCCACGTCTTTGAATACCTTATCAAAGCCGTTGTCCAGCCCTTTGGCAGCACCAGCCATCGCTATGTACACAAAAATACCCCACAAAACACCGATCACGGTGATGATAGTTCGGGTTTTATTTTTTCGAATAGATCCGAATATCTCTTGCCAAGTATTGGCATCTAATAAAAATCTAAAACTACTCATCCCTCAATGCTATAATAGGTTTGATATCCGCTGCTTTTTTGGCAGGAATATACCCGGCTATTCCACCAAAAATAATCAGAACAATGGTGGCCCCTATGGCTACACCCGTATCCACATAGGGGTTTTTGATGAAATAATCCTCTAGGGTTTCTCCTAGGGCGGTCAATATAGAAATCCCGACCACCATACCGATAAATCCAGAAAGGGTCGTGATAAAAATAGATTCAAACAAAATGGTATTAATTACTTGTCGAGGCGTTGCTCCCAAGGCTTTACGGATACCCAATTCCTTGGTGCGCTCTTTCACCACAAAAACCATAATATTGCTGATTCCGATAATTCCGGCAATGAGCGTTCCAATACTGAAAAAGGACACTATAATTTGCAGTACCGTGGCAAATTGTTGGTTTTGCTTTAACTGATCAGCCACATTTCTGATAAATATTCCGTTGGGATCACTGGGACTGATATACTTTTTCTCCCGGATAAAGGTACCCAGACTCTTTTCAAAGGCCATCGCGCCGGCATAACCGATCTCCGGCTTAAAACCTACGATGATCTGATCAACCTTATCGGTGTTTTTTTCAATTAACTGGGTGGTGGTGTATGGTGTGTAAATCAATCGCTCTTCATTATCCCCTCCTTCATCTTGAAAAACACCCACAACCTTGTACGCAAGTCCACCCACATCGATGTATGCCCCTAAAGCAGAGGCTCCATGAAACAAATCTTTTTCTACCATGCGACCAATCACGGCGTGCTTAGCTCTAGAGCGAATATCCTCTTGGTTGATGTAACGACCAAACATGATGATGGTCTGTTCCGCAAACTGATGGGCAGGTGCAACGCCCCGGATCGAATAGTTATTGGACTCATTGTTGTACTTCACTACCGCACCTCGTGAAATTCTCGGCGTGACATAAAGCAAAAAAGGATCGAAGTTTTTTTCGATGTCCGCTAAATCGCTGTTGTCAAATTCGATGCGTCGCTCAGACTTATAGCCTTTATAGGGTTTTGATGTGCGTCCAGGGAATAGGAAAAAGGTATTGGTAGCATCATCGTTAAAAAACTCGTTAAAGGTGTTTTTTAATCCATTGCCAAAACCAAACAGCACAACAAAAATCAATATTCCCAAAGCCACCGTAAATCCTGAGAGAAATGTTCTCAGTTTATTTTTCAGGATGGTGTCGAATATCTCTTTCCAAAGATCTCTATTGAACATAGGCCGACGCGCGTTTTTGATTTACTTTTTTATCCTCGACGATAACGCCGTCTTTTAGGATAACGACGCGTTTGCACATTTCAGCAATGTCGGGCTCGTGGGTAACTACCAAAATGGTATTTCCTTTGTCATTGATCTGCTGGATTAAATCCATTACCTCATACGATGTTTTGCTATCTAAAGCACCTGTAGGCTCGTCGGCCAACAAAACTTTAGGCTCAGCAGCCATAGCACGAGCGATAGCAACACGCTGTTTTTGTCCTCCGGAAAGTTCACTGGGCAAATGAGTGGCCCAAGGTTTTAAACCAACTTGATCCAAATACTCCAATGCCTTTTCATTGCGGACTTTTCTGGACACTCTTTGGTAATAGAGCGGCAGTGCCACATTCTCCTGAGCTGTCTTGTAATTGATCAAATTAAATGATTGGAATACAAATCCAAGGAATTTATTGCGGTATTGAGCCGCCTTTGTTTCATTCATGTTTTCAATCGGCACACCGTCCAACACATAGGATCCTGTGTCCGCCACGTCCAACATACCCAAAATGTTGAGCAGGGTAGATTTGCCTGAGCCCGAAGAGCCCATAATTGCCACCAGTTCACCTGCTTGGACATTAAAATTTATACCCTTGAGTACATGAAGGGTGTTGCTGCCCATTTGGTAGGACTTGTGAAGGTCTTTAATCTCAATCATAATGATGCTTTAGCACAAAGTAATAGACGCGCTATTGGTGAAAATGTTACAAGAAACTCAAAATATATTTGGCTAATATAAGTTCCTCAGGAAGCCTGGTTCTTTTTTTTCGATAACTTTAACTGTCTATAGACAGCAAAAAAGACAGCACCTACCAACAAATAGGGTATGGCCATCAGATAAACGATCCCGTCATTGATGCCTTTGGCCATAGAGTTATCCGCTTCACTTTCCAATACTGCCCGACACATAGCGCACTGAGCATCAACACTCTGAGTAGTTAAAACGAGTAAAATCAGGCCAAAAAAAAGGCGATTTTTCATGCGTAGTAAGGAGCTATCATTAAATAAACGATTACACCGGTGACCGCTACATACAACCAAACAGGAAAAGTATATCTCGCCCATTTTTTGTGCGCTTCAAAATCTCTTAGATACGTCTTTGAATAGGTCACCAACACCAAGGGAATTACTGCAATAGAGAGCAATATATGGCTGATCAAAATAAAATAGTAGGCAGCCTTAACCCAGCCCGTACCCCCAAAAGGAGTTGGATCTGAGGTCATGTGATAAGCGATATACATCAATAAAAACAACAATGAAAGCACAATGGCTGTGGTCATCAAACGTTCGTGTAAGATCCTATTTCCTCGTTTGATCGCCCAAACAGCCATGACCAAAACCAAAGCTGTTATCGCGTTAATTCCCGCATATATAGGGGGTAGGAAAGACAGCGGAGCTACATTAGGTATACGCACCATAAACAATACAGCCACCACTATTGGAATAGCAACAGAAGTAACCGCGATCAATGCCTTGATACTCTTTGAATTTATTGGTTGTTCCATGGGTTTTCTTTAAGGAGTTTTTTGATGTCTTGAATTAACGGAATAAGTTGGGAAGTTTCGCCAAATTCGTCTACCGGAGCATCTTCGGCGATAAATCCCCTGTAGTATATAATAGGATTCCCAAAATCATCGTTGCGCGAACGCAAATAACCTTGAGCATCCACCAAGGCAAATAACCCTGCGTGCTCAAATCCTCCGGGGGCATTGGGCAGCTGAGCGGCAAAGATGTTAAAACCCTCATTGGCCAATTGATAAACCTCAGCTTGAGGGCCATTGAGGAAATGCCAATCCGTATCCGTAACTCCATAGCGTTCAGCATAGGCTTTTAAAACCTCAGGCGAGTCGTTCTGAGGGTCGATAGAAATGGAAACAATAGAGACAGGTTCATCGCCAAAGGTATCGTGAACTGTTTTCAGATTGGTGCTCATCACGGGGCATATCGTGGGACACGAGGTGAAAAAAAAGTCAATCACATAAACACGACCCAACAGATCTTGATCCGTGATCAACAAACTATCCTGGTTGTAAAAAGCAAAGGGAGGCACCTTTCTTTTGGTTCCATTAAGCTCGATATAGGACAGCGGTACTCTGGCCAATAGATCCTCTTGCTCCACGCCCCCATCAGTTGATAAACGCTCAGAAATAAGCGGAATAAATATCCAGGCAAAGACAGCTACCACAACAAGTAAAAACCAATAAGCAGGTTTCATTTTTTTCATTATCTACCGTTATTCTTCTTAAGCGCCATGCGGTATTCAGCCAGCAGGATTTTGACATCATCTACCATGTACTTGCTCAAATCAGCCACCGAAGTAGCATCGTAGCGCGCATAGGGGTAATCTGAATCATCCGGGGTTCTTCCGCGTACCATTCTATCCTTGTCGATGATAAATACATAGTTTGACCCACCTCCAGCATCTAGTTGATCCGTGGGACTTAATGCAACAAACACCTCCTGAACTTGATCTTTCGGAGCAGGAAGGAAAAACCAATGACTCAAATCCACCAACTCACCTAACTGAGCCTTAAGTTCAGCTACTTCTTGTTCTTGGGAGGGGTCAAAATACAAGACTACTTGAAAATCCTTAAACTCATGGAATCGCTTGTATATCTTTTCATTCAGATTGGAGGAGAACGCCTTTTTTAACGCAACTTGGTCACCTAAAAATCCAAGAATAGTAATTTTGTTGTGCAGTTCGATGTTAGGGGCTTGAATCGGCTCGGGATTTACCACGGGTAAACGACCAAAATTATTGATTCCTGAAGCAAAAAATAGATAAGCTACTAAAGGAATAACAAATAGGACAAAAAGGACGAAACGCTTTTGAAATTGCTGCATACCACAAAAATAAAAAAGCGGCTTTAAACCGCTTTTAAATGAATAGGGAATTGATTTAAAATTCCATTTTAAAAACCCGTT
>JBEAQS010000029.1:0-4420 GCA_041163765.1 Bacteroidota bacterium
TTGGTGGACTGATGGTCAATCCCAACGCTAACATCAAGAGTGTAAAGGATCTTGAAGGCAAGAAAGTTGGTGTTGCCGGAGGGGCACTGAGTAAAGGTTGGTTGCTACTTCAGGCTGCAGCTCCGAAATACAATTTGGATCTGACCAAAGTAAACACGACTTACGGAGCACCACCGCTACTGAACAAAGAATTGGTCAGTGGAAGGCTGGATGCGGTGATCACGTATTGGCATTTATCTGCTGCCCTAGAAGCTGATGGTATGGATCGCCTGGTAGAGTTGTCCGATCTCCAGAAAGATTTGGGGATGGTCACCAACTTGCCGATGATTGGTTATGTATTCATGGAAGAGTGGGGGCGCCAAAACCCAAAAGCAGTAGAAGGTCTAGCGAAGGCTTCGGCAGCGGCCAAGCAAAAACTCCAGCAGGAAGATGCTTCCTGGGAGCGTCTACGTAAGAAGATGAAGCCAAATTCCGAAGCCCATTTTCAACAGCTTAAAAAAGGGTTCTTGAACGGAATCCCGGAGCCGGTTACTGTCGCTCATCAGGAAGATGCGGCCAAGTTGTTCGTGAAGCTTGGTGAATATGGTGGCAAAGACCTCACAGGTCAAAGTGAAACACTGATGGACGGAACATTCTGGCAATTTGATTGAGTGATCAATTTGTGATGCCCATTCACACGTGAAAAATTCAAGCTTCTGGAGCAACATTCTCAGCCTCTTGAGTGTGTTGCTCCTCTGGGAACTGCTTGCACAGTGGCAACAAAGCCAGGTGTTGCCACCTCCCTCCAATATTCTATCTTCCCTCATACACGAAGCCTCAGATGGTGATCTCTGGAAACACCTTTGGGCGACACTACGCAGAGTTGTTATTTGCTTTTTTGTAGCGATGACCCTCGGAAGTCTGCTCGGTTCTTGGATGGGAATCAGCCGCCGTGTCAATGCGTGGTTGGACATGTGGTTGATCGTCCTTCTAAACATCCCTGCATTGGTTACGATTGTTCTCTGTTACCTTTGGTTAGGGTTGATTGAAGCAGCAGCACTGACTGCAGTAATTATCAACAAAGTCCCCAATGTTGCGGTTATCTTTCGTGAGGGAGTCCGAAGTTTTAATTCTAGGTACCGTGATTTATCTAAAGCGTATCGACTATCCGTTTGGCACCAGTTCTGGTATGTCTGGGTCCCACAGTTGGTCCCCTATACGATGGCAGCAGCCCGATCGGGACTTTCACTGATCTGGAAAATTGTTTTGGTGGTTGAACTTTTGGGACGTAGTGAAGGGATTGGATTCCAGATTCATTTTTATTTTCAATTATTCGACGTTGCTTCTCTGATGGCATACAGCCTGAGCTTTATCCTTGTTGTTCAGGCATTGGAGTGGGGCGTTCTTCAACCCTTGGAAAGACGTGCTCGCCGCTGGCAGAGTTCTGCGACTACAGCTTGACAAGAAGTCATTCCGGTCTGCAGAAACGCAAAAAGTACAAACGGTACTTCAAAATATTGTGTTAGACGTGCAGGATCAGGAGTTTGTCTGTCTTTTTGGGCCTTCAGGGTGTGGTAAGACAACACTTCTGAATCTGATTGCAGGGATTGACGCTGAATTTGAAGGAAAACTCACTTTTGGATCCCCAACAATTGGGGATGGTCAAGCAAGGCTGGGTTACGTCTTTCAAGATCCACTGCTTTTACCTTGGATGACAGTCGAGAACAACATTCGGCTGGTACTGCCGAAGTCTCAGCAATCAAGTGATCTACCATGGCGATACCTTGATCGAATGGGGGTAGGAAATGTTCGAAAATCATTTCCTGGAGAACTGTCATTAGGTATGGCGAGAAGGGTTTCATTGGCCCGGGCCTTTGCCGTTCAACCACAACTCCTTCTCATGGATGAGCCTTTTGTGTCTTTAGACCAACAGAATGCGGAGGTGTTGCGAGAGTTGATGATGGAGGTATGGCTTGAGAATCGCTGTGCTGTCTTACTTGTTACTCATGACTTGGATGAGGCAATCCGCTTCGCAGACCGGATTATTTTTTTTGGTAATGATCCCACAAGTATAGTCCGAGAGTCCCTCATTCAAACTCAACAAATTGAAAGAAATTCTTTGATTCGCTCTGAAATCCAGCAGCAGCTAGTAGAGCGAAACTAAAATCATTCTAGTCTGTAATTTCTTTATTAAAAAATCATAAAAATATATATGGGAGCTTCAGTTAGTTCAGAATTTGCGCTTGAAGTGGAAAAAGTGACTTTTCAATATGGTAAATATGTTGCTCTAAATGATGTTTCATTCCAACTTAGGAAAGGAAAATTTGCAGTATTACTAGGACTGAATGGTGCTGGTAAAACAACCCTGTTTTCATTGACTACAAGACTGTTTAAAACCCAGAGTGGTAGTGTCAGAATTTTCGGTAATGATGTACATAACAATTCAACTGCTGCTCTGCAAAATCTAGGAGTAGTATTCCAACAGCGAACTCTCGATATGGATCTTACTGTGCAGCAAAATCTGATGTATTTTGCTGCTCTTCATGGCATGTCCAGAACTCTCTCCAAGGAAAGAATGCAAATTGAGCTTGAGAGAATTGGACTTGCGGAGAAAATTCATGAGAAGGTCCGTACACTCAGTGGTGGGCAGCTAAGACGAGTTGAAATTGCAAGATCACTGATGCATCAGCCAGCCTTGCTAGTGTTGGATGAAGCAACGGTTGGCTTGGATATGGGCAGTAGAGAAGGGATTTTAAAGTATATGCGGCAACTCTGCGATGAGCAGCAGATTTCATTACTTTGGGCGACACATCTCATTGACGAAGTTTCTGACACGGATCAGGTGCTCGTTCTGCATCGAGGGCAATTGATTGCAGATGGTGTGGCTGCTGAGTTGGTCTCTCAGTCTGGAACTAGTGACATAAGACAAACGTTTCAATATTTGATTGATCATGCAGACAGTAAATCTGACAGCATATGAGTATACATAATTACGTTCGTTGCTTTCTTGGAATCTTGCAACGAGAGATTTATCGTTTTTTTCAGCAAACAGGACGGCTATTAGCAGCACTCGTACGTCCATTAGTTTGGTTGTTTGTTTTTGCAACGGGCTTTAGAAACGTAATGGGTTTTCCATCATCTCCACCTTACACTTCCTATGTAGAGTATGATGTATACATTACTCCTGGCTTAGTTGCGATGATCATACTATTTAACGGGATGCAAACGTCACTTTCGATGGTGCTTGATCGTGAGATGGGTAGCATGAAAACTTTGTTTTCTAGTCCCTTGCCTCGTTGGTTTCTACTAACCTCGAAGTTGATTGCAGGCGCTTTCGTCTCTATTTTACAGAGTTATGCTTACATATTGATCGCAACTTTGTGGATTTATTATCGATTAGGAATAGCGGGCTTGCCACCTTGGGAAGGCTACTTCATTTTGCTTCCCACGCTCCTAATTTGCGGGGTGGCGCTCGGGGCGATGGGACTGTTTGTTTCTTCGAGAGTTAGGCAAATAGAAAACTTTGCTGGTGTAATGAATTTCTTCATTTTCCCGATGTTTTTTGTTTCCACAGCCCTGTATCCATTCTGGCAAATCAAGATCTCCAGTAAGGTGATGTATGGCTTAGCTTATTTGAACCCATTTAGTCATGTGGTTGAATTGATACGCTTTGGGTTTTATGCCGAACCAAACCTCGAATCACTGATCTGGGTGATATGTGTTGGAGCATTTTTTCTGGGCTGTGCGATCTGGGGTTACGATGCTACTCGTGGAACCGTGGCTAGAAAGATGATGTGAGGTGGGAGCAATCGATGCAAACCACTCTTGGTTTGAGCTAGAATATCAGCTGGCTGTGCGTTTTTCTTTAATTTGCAGTCAAGCAGTGGATGTGATCTGACCACATTGGTGGAGGGATATCTTGCCTTGGAAGCCAGCCTAGAACTACCAACTCTGCGAACGCAGTTGCTGGAGGCATCAATCATTGAGCAATTCCAGCAAGCGGGAACCCCTGATTTAATCATGCTGACTGTGGCAGTCCAGCGGCTACAAGCGATTAGTTGATGCAGGGGTATTTATCAAAAAATACCTGTAAAAATTTGGAAGATTGTCAGAAAGTCTAGCTTGGTATGGGTCAAAAACTCCGTGAGCTTTTTTGTGTTTGTTTCAATCAGTCTAACCTTTGGAATAAAATGTCTGACAAACTAATTTGCTAAAATTTAAACAAATTATCTTTTAAATTCAATCGACTAAGTCTATTTTTCCATTAAAAATAAAAAAAAGGGTTTGACAACTTATCTAACCTGCCTCTCAATAATCAGCCTCATCATCCAAGAATTGGGAGGAGTATCGTTTCGTGTGATATCCGTCCTGGCTGATGAGTCTTTATTCCATTTCTCTTAAAGAAGGGAGTTCGCATGAAATTCTCAAAATCGTTTGCACT
>JBEAQS010000030.1:0-16820 GCA_041163765.1 Bacteroidota bacterium
GTCAGATCCAACCATGTGCCATAAAAAAACCCGTCTGGTAGCTACCAAACGGGTTTTTTTATGGGGTGTGGGGAGGATTAATCGTTAAATATTCCGCTGACCACAGTAAGTACACCTTTAAAACCCAGATAAATCGCACCAAAAAAAGCGGTGATTCCTGCTATGAGCACTGGATAAAATAATGGATGTTCTTGGTTTTTCAACGCTTGATTAAGCAAGAGAGGTCCTAATACCATCAGGAAAATAGTTTTTACTAGGGTTTTTACCCCACTGATGATTTTGGATTGATTTGCCCCCATGGATCTAGATGCTAGCTATGATTTCATTCAACAGTTGACTAGGTCTTAGCGCAGCATCAAGCTTTTTAGGGTCTGGTTTGTAGTAACCACCTAAATCCTGCTTATGATGTGCCGTAGCGGTTAATTCACTTAGAATTTGTTTTTCTGACTGAATTAATTGTTGTGCAATTGGTTTGAAGTGCGCGCTGAGCTCTTCGTCTTTGTCTTGAGCAGATAAAGCTTCAGACCAATATTGTGCGATATAGTAGTGACTTCCTCTATTGTCTAGTTCTCCGGGTTCACGTCCTGGAGACTTATCTAGATCTAAGAATTTTTCAGTGGCTTTATCCAGGGTTTCTGCCAGAATAGCTGCTTTTTTGTTGTTGTTTTTTTCCGCCTCATATTCCAGAGAAACTACTAAAGCCAAAAATTCACCCAGTGAATCCCATCTTAAATGACCTTGTTCTACAAATTGTTCCACGTGTTTAGGTGCGGATCCACCTGCTCCAGTCTCAAATAATCCTCCGCCTTGCATAAGTGGAACAATGGATAGCATTTTAGCACTCGTCCCCACTTCTAAAATAGGGAATAGGTCGGTTAAGTAATCGCGCAATACATTTCCGCTGACAGAAATTGTATCCTTCCCTTGTTTGAGACGCTCTAAGGTGTAAATCGTTGCGTTGTATGGATCCATAATCGGCAATTCAAGTCCTTTAGTGTCCATAATAGCTAGGTATTTTTCTACTTTTTTGATAACCTGTGCGTCGTGTGCTCGTTCCTTGTCTAACCAAAATACAGCAGGAACCATAGTTGCTCTAGCTCTTGCTACGGCCAGTTGCACCCAATCAAGGATCGGTGCATCTTTAACTTGACACATACGCCAAATATCTCCTTTTTCCACGTGATGAGACAAAAGGATTTCGGAAGTGTTTTCGTCGATTACTTCCACCGTTCCAGCATGTTCTATTTGGAATGTTTTATCGTGTGAACCGTATTCCTCTGCTTTTTGTGCCATCAGTCCTACATTGGGAACAGTTCCCATGGTTGTTGGATCGAATGCGCCATGAGCTTTACAGAAATCTATGGTAGCCTGGTAAATGGAGGCGTAACTGCTGTCAGGAATCACGGCAATCGTGTCTCTTTCTTGGTTGTTTTTATCCCACATCTTACCTCCATTTCTGATCATGGCAGGCATTGAGGCATCAATAATCACATCGCTAGGTACGTGAAGGTTGGTGATTCCCTGAGAGGAGTTCACCATAGCGATGTCTGGTCCATCGGCTATTGTTTGCTCGATAGCTTTTATAAGCTCCTCTTTTTGTTGGCCTTCAAGTCCGTCGATGTACGCCAAAATACTCGCCAAACCGTCATTGGGTTGCGCTCCTTTGAGCTGATCGCCGTATTTGGCAAATACCTCTGAAAAATAGGTCTGTACCGCTACACCAAAAATAATCGGGTCTGAAACCTTCATCATCGTGGCCTTCATGTGCAAGGAGAAGAGCACCCCTTCTTTTTTGCATTGTGCTATAGATTCGGTCAGAAACTTTCTCAATGCGCTGATTTCCATGACAGAAGCGTCAATTATTTCACCTGCCAGCAAAGAAAACGCCGGTTTTAGAGGGTGTTTTTGACCCTGCTTGTCCACTAAACGGATGCTGATTTGTGTTGGTTTTTCTGTAGTGATCGAACGCTCATTTGATTTAAAATCACCGCTGCTCATCGTCAAAACACTGGTTTTGGAATCAGCAGACCAGTCGCCCATTTTATGAGGGTTCTTTTTAGCATAGTTCTTTACAGCCTTGGGTGCTCTTCGGTCAGAGTTACCTTCTCTAAGTACTGGATTCACCGCAGATCCTTTTACTTTATCATAGCGGGCCTTGATCTCTTTTTCGAGGTCATTGGCCGGTTGATCAGGGTAATTTGGCAGGGCATATCCCAGGCTCTGTAATTCAGCTATAGCTTCTTTAAGTTGCGGCATAGAAGCGCTGATATTGGGCAATTTAATGATGTTGGTATCTGGTTTTGTGGCCAGTGTCCCTAAAACAGCCAAATCATCTGAGATACGTTGATTTTCCTTGAGACGTTCAGGGAATTGGGCAATAATACGGCCAGCAAGGGAAATATCCTTAGTCACCACTTCAATTCCTGCATTTTTCACAAATGCTTGCACGATAGGTAAAAATGATTGTGTTGCTAGAGCAGGAGCCTCGTCTGTTTTGGTGTAATAAATCGTCGACATAGTTAAATCAATGAATTTCAGGTGGGTGTGGTGAAGGTATATTTCGTGAAAACACCCATAACCTACAAGAAGTTATGGGTGCCTCAATTCGATGAAAGAAAGGGAATTTAAGAGCGAACTTCTTTAATTCTGGCTTTTTTACCAGTAAGACCTCTAAAGTAGTAGATTCTTGATCTACGAACTTTACCTTTCTTGTTGACTTCAATTTTCTGCAATGCTGGAAGGTTAATCGGGAAGATACGCTCAACACCCACATCACCAGACATTTTTCTGATGGTAAATGTTTCTGAGGCGCCTTCACCACGGCGTTGGATAACTACGCCCTTGAAAAACTGAGTTCTCGTTTTCTCACCTTCTTTAATTTCGTAATAAACGGTGATGGTATCTCCAGAAGAGAATGCAGGAAAATCCTTTTTTTGAATGAATTCGTCCTGAACAAATTTAATTAATGATTCCATGTGTTAAAAAAAATCAAGTTTTGCTAAAAACAACATTCACGGATTTCGTCAGAGGTTGGATTTAATCGTGTGCAAAAATAAACCATTGGATTGGATTCTGCAATATACTTTGCCGTTTTATTACGCCAACAGATCGGGTCGTCTTTCTTGTGTACGTGCCAATGCTTGTTCTTCTCTCCACGCTTCGATTTTGCCTGCATGGCCGCTGAGCAGTACTTCGGGAACGGATAACCCTTTGTATTCGGCTGGCCTTGTATATACAGGAGGAGCCAATAGATTGTCCTGAAAACTATCTGTTAAGGCGGAAGTTTCATCATTGAGTACTCCTGGAAGTAATCTAATTAGTGCGTCACAAAGAATCGCAGCACCTAGTTCTCCACCGGAGAGGACGTAGTCACCCACAGAAATCTCTCGGGTGATCAGCAAATCCCGCACTCGTTGGTCTACACCCTTGTAGTGCCCGCACAGCATAATGATATTCCCTTTTAGGGATAATTGGTTGGCCATTTGTTGATTAAAGGTTTCACCATCAGGAGTGAGGTAGATCACTTCATCATAAGCCCGTTCTGCTTTTAATGCGGTGATACAGGCATCAATGGGTTCGATCATCAGGACCATTCCAGCACCTCCTCCGTATTGGTAATCGTCCACCTGATTATAACTCAGGGTAGTGTAGTCCCTTAGGTTATGAAAATGAACGCTAACCAATCCCTTTTCGATAGCCCTTTTCATGATAGAAGCCTCAAACGGACTTTTCAGTAATTCTGGAAGTACGGTAATTATATCAATCCTCATGAGGCAAATCTAGGGAATAACCAGAACTTAGCAACCACTATTGAAGTATCAAGCGCTCTTTCTCTCCATCTTGGTCAATCATACTGATGACTGTTCTGCGGTATCTAGAAAGTTGACTAAATAATTCCTGTGCTTGGGAGATGTTTTCCACGGCTATTTCATCTACAGCAACAATGACTTTTCCGACCAATCCATATCCTTTATAACCCTCAGGAACACCAATGATTTTCACTCCTTTCTTGGTTTTGTATTTTTTTTGGTCATCTTCTGTCAAGTTTTTCACCGTTAAACCGATCAAGGGTAAGCTCAGCGTATTTCTTTTTTTGAGTACAACGGGGAGCTCTATGGTTTTTTCATCGCGCAATACCGTCAGGGATACTTGATCCTCAGGCCTTTTCGAAGACAAATATCCTGTTAGATCTGCGTACTTTTTAATTTTTACTCGGTCGATTTGAACAATGATGTCTCCGTGTTTAACCCCTGCTAGATCAGCCCCAGAATCAGCTTCTACCTCTTCCACATAGACGCCTTCAAGCTGTTTGATGCCTCGTTCCTTGGCCAGGTATTCAGGAGAGGTGATGGTTTGAATTCCTAAAATACCTGTTTGAACAGCGCCAAACTCCATGATATCCTCGACTACTTTTTTGGCGATATTGGCCGGTACGGCAAATGAGTACCCAACATAAGCACCTGTAACCGAAGAAATAGCCGTGTTGATGCCAATCAAGTGGCCCTGGGTGTTTACCAGTGCTCCACCGCTGTTACCTGGGTTTACTGCCGCATCCGTTTGAATAAACGATTGGTTTTTCCCCAAATCTCTCGCTTTGGCACTGATAATACCCGCAGTCACGGTTGATGTTAAATTGAACGGATTACCAACGGCCAGAACCCATTCACCGACTTGTGTTTGGTCAGAGTCTCCGAAAGCCAAATAGGTGAGGGGCTCTCCAGGTTCAATTTTTAGTAGCGCGATGTCCGAGTTTTGATCGGATCCCACCAATTGCGCTGTATAGGTTTGGTTGTTGTTGAGGGTAACTTCTAAATTTTGAGCAGAGGCAACCACATGGTGGTTGGTGACAATGTATCCATCTGGTGAAATGATCACCCCGGAGCCGGTACCTACTTGAGGGGCTTCTTGAATCTTAAACCCGTAGAAAAACTCCATCAGTGAAGGAGAATTTTTACTTTGTGCCACATTTTTAACGTGCACCACTGCGTTGATGGTTTTTTCTGCAGCTGTACTGAATTCGGCAGGAGGGATCGGCTGGTTGTAGGCCACCTGGGTGACTAAGTTGTGTTCGGTTGAGCTCCAGGGATTTTGTTGTTTTGGAAGCGTCCAAAATAGAATTCCATAAGTGGCCGCGCTACTGGCAACGGCAATCAAAACAGTTTTCAAAGTTGTTTTCATAGCGTATAGAATTAGTCCCACAAAATTAACAGGAAATTTCAGGTCAATTCGGGGCTTAACTAGACTTTAACGCGCAGGCTTAGATGGATATATGTATATATTTGCCCTATGAAAAGAAGGATTCAATTTTCTAAATATCAAGGAACGGGCAATGATTTTGTGCTGATTGATAACCGATTAAATCATTTCCCAAAAGATAATCAACTACTTGTAGCTCGATTATGTGACCGCAAATTTGGCGTTGGTGCAGATGGATTGATATTAATTGAAAACCACGACACAGAGGATTTTTCCATGGTGTATTACAATGCTGATGGTGCTGAATCAACCATGTGCGGCAATGGGGGGCGTTGTTTGGTAGCGTTTGCCAAACAATTGAACATTATCAATCACTCTGGATCATTTATGGCTGTTGATGGGGTACATCACGCGGTTATCGAAGAAGACCAGGTCAAGCTGCAGATGAAAGATGTGTCCGAGGTACAGGTGGTCCATGGCGCCTACTTTTTAGACACAGGGTCTCCCCACCACGTAGCTTTAGTCGATGCTGTTTTAGACGTAAATGTCCCTGAGGTGGGTGCGTCTATTCGCTATGGTCAGTACGGTGCCCAAGGAGCCAATATAAATTTTGTGACCCCCAACAAGGATGGGTCGTTTTTTGTTCGCACCTATGAAAGAGGAGTGGAGGATGAGACGCTGTCTTGCGGGACAGGGGTTACGGCGGTGGCCATTGCCATGCATTATGCCCACAAAACAGAGCAAACTTCGATTAATGTGCAAACGCCGGGGGGGGATTTGCAAGTTAGTTTTGAACAATCGGCACTAGGCTACGAAAAGATTTTTCTCACCGGAGGTGCGGTTCATGTGTTTGACGGATCAATATGGATCGATGATTAAAGGAACCACCATTTTGTTGCGCGCTCTAGAGCCCCAGGACCTTGATTGGTTGTATCGTATGGAAAATGATCCAGCTATTTGGTCGTGGTCGGATGTGGTTCAGCCTTATTCCGCTTATCAATTATCCGAATACATACAAAAGTCACAGTCTGATTTAGTACAAACTGGCCAATATCGCTGGGTCATCGCAGATCTTCACAAGAATCCTTGGGGTTTATTGGACATCTATAATTATCACCATAAACACCTACGAGCTGCAGTAGGGATTGTGGTATCCCCAGAACACCGCCAAAAGGGAGTAGGTGTAGAAGCTTTATCGCTTTTGTCGCTTTGGGCCAAAAACCAATTAGGATTAAAGCAGTTGTATGCTGAAGTACCTCATTTAAACACGGCAAGTAAGTCCTTGTTTTTGCGTTCTGGTTATCTCCAAGCCGCTGAAATTAGAGACTGGTATCGATTTGGAGAAACGACACAACATCAAATTATTTATCAAAAATGGCTTTAGCGCAAAAAAAACATAAAGTACTCGTATGGGGATTTTTGTCCTTGTTCATTCTGGGTGTTATTGTCCGATTCATGTACGTATTGGTTTGGTCCCCAAATACCCAATTTGAAGACCAACAGGTGATTTATATTCCCACAGGAGCAGATCGTTCAACCTTTATGGCCAGGGTGTCCCCGCACTTAAAAAATCCGAGTTCATTTGAACGTTTTGTCAGCGCCCGACAGGGCTGGGAGGTGATTAAGCCTGGGAAGTACACCTTGAAATCTTCGATGAATAACTTGGACTTGTACCGAAAGTTTAGACAGGGGTCCGAAACGGTTAACGTAGTATTTAACAATCAAGATCGACTAGAATTGTTAGCTGGGCGGGTGGGCGCTCAAATCGAAGCGGATAGTGTGTCCCTGATGAATGCGTGGACTGATCCTCGGTTTTTGGCGGATAAAGAATTGACCAAAGATCAAGTGTTGGCCATATTCTTGCCGAATTCCTATGAGTTCTTTTGGAACACAGATGCTGTCGCGTTTAGGGACCGTATGTGGTCTTATTACGAAAAGTATTGGACACCAGAGCGCAGGGAGTTGGCACAGCAGCAAGGGCTTACACCCATAGAGGTCTCATGCTTGGCAGCAGTGGTGCACAAAGAGACAGTTAAAGCAGAAGAGCGTTCCAGAGTAGCCGGTGTTTATTTGAATAGATTGCGGATCGGTATGAAACTACAGGCTGATCCCACTGTGATTTTTTCGATAAAATACCAGAGTAACGACTTTGATCAAGTGATTAAACGTGTATTTCACAAGGATTTGCTTGTCGACTCTCCATTCAACACTTATCGCTACAAAGGAGTTCCTCCCGGGTTAATTGCTATGCCTGATTTATCCGCCATAGAAGCAGTTCTTCAACCAGAAGCACACAATTATCTGTTTTTTGTTGCTGATCCCTCAAAACCCGGTTACCACCGTTTTTCTACTCACTATGGTCAGCATATCCATCAAAGCAAAAGTTATGTGCGTTGGGTTGATCGTTTAGGTATTGATCGTTAAAATATGTTAATTTACTCATTATCAAGTAGTTGTTACATACATCAATTCGTTGTTTGATAAAAAGTTGTATATTTGCCGCGTTTTGGCCTTAATGCCTAATCGATGAGCAGTATAACGCGCTACACTTTAACGGGACTTTTTTTGGCTTCAAGCTTCTTGGGGACGTTCTCTTCATTGTGGAGATTTTCTTTGCCTGAATCGGCCCAAGTACGTGAGTATGCCTCAGAATTTGGCGTGGATACATCATCCAGAACAATTTTTGATTTTCCTTATTTGTCCAAGGATTACGTTGGATTTAAAGAGGCATTGGCCTTTTTGGAGTCCAGGGGGATCTACCATAAGGTAAATCCATTTGGGTATGTAGGAAAGTATCAGTTTGGCTCCGAGACCTTGTCGCTTATGGGTGTAGATCGCGTAGCGTGTTTTGTGCTTGACCCATCGTTACAAGAAAAAGTGTTTTATCACCACACCGCCCGCAATAAGTGGATATTGCGCAAAGATATACCTCGATCCGTAGGTCAAGTTATCGACGGCCATGTAATCGACGAATCCGGAATATTGGCCGCTGCTCACTTGGCAGGTGCAGGTAACGTGAAAAAATATTTAAGGTCTCAAGGACAGGAGGAATTTAAAGATGCCAACGGCACACAAATAAAGGATTACTTGGTGCGGTTCTCTGGATACAATATGGATTACGTGTCTAAAACGAAAAATCCTTCCTTTTTAGCTGCCCGCCGCTCACTAAAAAAATAGCGGGTCTTTTTTGGATAAAGGACACCTCAGCTTTTTTCCACAAACCGATAGTTTTCGTTTGAATCCATTGGGAAGGAAGAGATAGGTCACAAGCGATGCAGAGTAAGGTATTTTCGTGTAAGTGCTGGCATAGGTCCTGAAACAAAGACACGTTGCGGTATGGAGTTTCGATCCAAACCTGTGTTTGTCCCTCATTTTGTGCTGTTTTTTCCGCTTGCTTTAAGGCTGTTTTTCGCTCGGGCTTGTCGATGGGCAAATAACCGTGAAATGCAAAGCTCTGACCGTTAAATCCACTGCCCATCAGAGCAAGCAATATGGAAGAAGGTCCGATTAAAGGGTGTACGGAAATTTGTTTTTGGTGGGCAAATCCAACCAAGTCAGCACCTGGATCAGCAATTCCAGGACAACCCGCTTCCGACAATACGCCTAAATCCTCGCCACCGGTACATACATCCAGGTAGCCTTTAAGCGCTTCGGGATCGGTGTATTTGTTCATGGGATAAAGCACCCATTCTGATTGGGGAACCTTTGGTGCTGCAGCTTTGAGGAATTTTCTAGCCGATTTTTCATTCTCCACCACCAGGTGCCGCAACCGCTGCACCAAGTCTAAAACTTGGGGGGTAAGTACCTCAGAAGGGTCTTGATCTCCTAAGGGTGTAGGGATTAAATAGAGTCCACCCATAGAGGAGTAGCTTAGCATTGTTTAGGATAGCTTTTTGGATAGATCCTCGATGTATTTTTTAAACTGTTTATCAGTTTCGGCTAAGTTGTCTACTGTTTTACAGGCGTGTAATACAGTAGCGTGATCTCTTTTTCCAATTTGTGACCCGATACTAGCCAGCGAAGCCTTGGTGTATTTTTTGGCAAAAAACATAGCCAATTGTCTCGCTTGCACGATGTGTCTTTTTCTTGTTTTTGATTGAAGGGTATGTACATCCATTTCAAAATAGTCAGAAACCACTTTTTGGATGTAGTCGATAGACACCTCTCTTTTGGTGTTTTTGACAAACTTCTCTACGACTTGTTGAGCTAAATCCAAGGTGATCTCTCGTTTATTAAACGAGGATTGCGCTATTAGGGAAATAATCGCCCCTTCGAGTTCTCGGATGTTTGACTTGATGTGTTTAGCTACATACTCGATGATTTCTTCCTCCATTTCAACTCCATCTTTGTAGAGTTTATTTTTCAGAATAGAAACCCTGGTTTCGTAATCAGGACTTTGCAATTCAGCAGAAAGACCCCATTTAAAACGAGACAAGAGTCGTTGCTCAATGTCTTGCATGTCGACAGGAGCTTTGTCTGAGGTCAGGATTACCTGTTTGCCATTTTGGTGTAAATGGTTGAAAATGTGGAAAAACACATCTTGAGTACCTGATTTTCCAGATAGAAACTGGACATCGTCGATAATCAGTACATCGATCTGTTGGTAGAAATGAATAAAATCAGTTCGGGTGTTTTTCTTTACGGAGTCGATGTACTGTTGTGTAAACTTCTCAGCCGAGATATACAAAACAATCTTATCCGGGTACTTGTCTTTAATTTCGATACCGATGGCATGTGCCAAGTGGGTTTTTCCTAATCCGACACCACCAAACACCAACAGCGGATTAAAAGAGGTTCCGCCTGGTTTGTTGGATACAGCTAATCCAGCTGATCTGGCTAGTCTATTGGCATCGCCTTCAAGAAAATTTTCAAAACTGTAATTCGGGTTGAGCTGTGATTCAATTTTTACATTCCTAATTCCAGGAATGATAAATGGGTTTTTCAGCTCTGGATTTTTTGATTTAATGGGTGCGTCAACCTCTTGAGGCATCATCGCTGATGATCTATTGGATGACGGTATTTTTTCGGTGAAAGGTTCTTTGTTTCCATAAGTGTTCTCCATCTTAATGATGTAGATCAATTTGGCTTGTTCACCGAGTTGCTTGGTCAAGGCAGCTTTGAGCAACTTGACATAGTGTTCCTCAAGCCACTCATAAAAAAACTTGCTGGGAACTTGAATGCTCAGTGCATTCTCTGTGAGTTTGACAGGTTTAATAGGCTCAAACCATGTTTTGAAGGCTTGTGGCTGAATGTTGTCTTTGATGAAAATCAAACATTCATTCCATACAGCGTTCGCGTCATTACTCATCTTTGAATCGTAGGTATTATTTGGTTGGTTTAATCTGGGGCAATCCGCAAATTTGCTGGGCAAATATCGCTTGCAGACCGGTTGACAAATATGTGAACAATTATTTTAAAAAAAAAATAGATCAGTGCTAGATTTTGTTCTTTTTTTGTTTTTAAACACTTATTTATCTGTCCCTCACTAAAATAAAAAATTTACCCAAGTTATGATTGAAAATACCACCCAAATTAAGGTAAGATATGCGGAAACCGATCAAATGGGTGTGGTTCACCATGCTAATTATGCATTGTATCTTGAGTTAGCGCGCATTGAATGGTTGGCCATGTTAGGCTTTTCCTATGCGGAGATGGAAAAACAGGGTGTTATATTGCCTGTGGTTTCCCTGTTGGTTAACTACAGACGACCGCTGTATTTTGACCAGAATATTCAAGTGGTTTGTCGATTGAGAGAAACACCGACCTCAAAAATTACTTTTGACTATGAACTACTCGATGATCAGGGGACTGTTTCAGCTACGGCAACCACCGTGTTGGCGTTTGTCAGCCAGGAAACCAAAAGACCCATACCGTGTCCTAGTCATTTGATGCAAGTGCTCGGAAAGGGCCTATAGGATTGGCTCCCAAAAACAATCTTTTTTATCCCCCCACATTTTAGCGGATTCATCCACTAAAAACAATGGGACATGGACGATAAGTTCATAACCCAAGGTCACAGGTACTTGTTGTTCCAAATCGATTTGATTTTTTTGGGTCCAGGACATAAATGACTGAAAATGTCCATGAGAGATCCGTGCTTTGAATGGTTGGGTGAGTCGTATTTCTTGGATCTTAGCCGTGGTCAATACGCCTTGTGCTGCTTCCTTGTAGGCTTGTATCAATCCGCCCACACCCAACTTAACACCGCCAAATTCTCGAACAACGATTACGGTGGTTTGGGTCAAGTTAAAGGCGTTGATTTGACCCAGTATGGGTGTGCCTGCGCTAAAGTTCGGTTCGCCGTCATCAAATGCTTTGATCTGGTATTGGTCAGGTTGAGTTCCTATCCTCCAGGCATAGCAGAAGTGCCGGGCTTTGGGGTGTTTTTTCCGCAACTCAATCAGTAGTTCTTTGAGGTCACTTGCGGCGTTGATGGTGAAAGCATAGCCCCAAAATTTGCTTTTTTGCTCTTTAAACAAGTAGGGGCCTGAGGGGGCCGACAGTGTTCTATATGAAAACGGTTTATTCATGACCCGCCAGATAATAATCGATGCGATCAGGTCCCAAAATTTCGCTGTAATTAGGGTTTAACGCAAGTTTAGGGGCCAATACTCCTTGGTTCAAAGGTTTATCCACTTGAATCACTCTGATTTCATCCCACAAGCCACTTTCAAGCCATTTAGTCAGTGTGTAGGCGCCTCCCTCCACCAAAATGCTCAAGATTCCGTTTTCGTATGCTTTTTTCAGTAGGAGGTCTACGGTGTACTGTTCAAGTGTCCAATGGGTGACCTGTTTGCCTAATTCAATCGGCGGCCCAATGTGTATCGCTTTAGGATGCTTCCAAAGCGGCGCTGATTCAGAAGCCCTTCCTTGGGGATCAAACACCATGGGAATGGGGTCAGGTCCGCTCCAATGACGTGTATTGAGTTGTGGTTGATCATCTAGGGCTGTTTGAACACCGATTAAAATAGCTACCTCCTGGCTTCTCCACTGGTGAACACGTTGATTCACTGGGTGTGAGGACAGTCTAAATGGCTCTTTTTTTGATCTTAAAGAATTGGTTGGCGCCATAAAACCCTCCAAAGTTTGGGCCCATTTCAACGTGATATAGGGGCGGTGTTTTGTCTGAAATGTCAGAAATCGCTTGTGGTGTTCCAAACAGGCAGAGGCTAAAACACCCACAGAAACCTCCAGGCCTTGCTCGGTTAAGTGTTTGATCCCTTGCGAGCAAACCAAAGGATTAGGATCGGTGCAACCGATGTACACCTTCTTTATTCCTGATTGGATGATCGCTAGTGAGCATGGAGGTGTTTTTCCATAATGCGCACATGGTTCTAAGGTAACGTATAGAGAGGCACCAGCAAGTTTTTCTCTGTTTTGCACACTGTTTAAGGCAACTACCTCAGCATGAGCTCCTCCATAGGGAGCAGTTGTTCCCTGGCCGATTATCTGCCCTCCTTGATCGATGATCACACAGCCAACTCTGGGATTTGGGTAGCAATCAATCGATGCATTTTTGGCGCACTCAATGGCGCGAAACATATAAATTTCGTGTATATTCACGTGGCAAAAATAGGGTTTTTTACCCAGCTCTGACCCCTTGATTCCATGAAGATTAGCCCATTAACTCCTTCCGAAAACCAAGCTGTAGCAGACCTTGTTCGCTCTGTGATCCTGGAGCATGGCGTGCCAAAGGTAGGCACGGCCTATGCGGATAAATCGCTTGACGACTTACATGCCTACTATCAGCAAAACTCCGGCGTGTATTACGTGCTTAAAGACGAACAGGGACAAGTGGTCGGAGGGGCGGGCATTGCTCCGTTGGAAAACTTTGATGGCCCTGTGTGTGAGCTTCAGAAAATGTATTTTTACCCAAGTGCCCGTGGATTGGGTTGGGGTAGTGCTATGATAGACCAGTGTTTGTCTAAAGCCAGAGAATTGGGGTATGAACAATGTTACTTAGAGACGATGCCTCAAATGCTTGACGCCCAAAAATTATACCTCAAAAAGGGGTTTAAGTATATCGACGGGCCTATGGGGGACACAGGACATTGTTCTTGTCCGATTCACATGTTGTTGACACTTTAAGATGGATTGGAAAACGATTAAATCCACTTGGTATTCCGAGCTGTCTCGTCTTTATGCTAAAGAGGAGTTAACCGCGATGTGGGGTTTGGCCTTGCATCATTTTCACGGCTTTAATTCATTTTATGAACACACCCATCCAGCCTGGGAACCTAACCGAAAAGAATTGGATCGATGGATTGATTTGCTTCAGCAACTTCAATCAAACATCCCTATTCAGTATGCGCTGGGTGTTGGTGATTTTATGGGTATGTCGCTTCAGGTAGGTCCAGGGGTATTAATTCCCCGACCTGAAACGGAAGATTTAGTCATGACCATCACTCAAGGAACCGCTGATTCCCCTAGTCGTATTATCGATTTATGCACGGGTAGTGGGTGTATCGCCATTTCCCTAGCTCAGCATTGGTCTCAAAGTAAGGTTGTTGGAGGCGATTTGAGTGAGCAGGCCTTGTATTGGGCTAGAAAAAATGGACAGAAATACGCACCCCAAGTCCAGTGGGAGCGCTTGGATGTACTCAACGGCACCTCCATGCCCGAGGAACGATTTGATTTAATCGTGGCCAACCCACCGTACGTCCCCATCAGTGAGCAGTTGGAGATGTCTGTGCATGTTTGGGGCAAGGAGCCGGATATGGCGCTTTTTGTGGCTGATGATGAGGCATTGCTCTATTATGAAGCGATCGCCGCTTGGGCCACCCATCATTTAACTGATGGTGGATGGCTCTATTTTGAAATACATCACCAAAAAGGGCCTGCATTGGTGGATTGGTTACGCGATCAAGGATTTGCGTCGGTGGAGTGTATACAAGATCGATTTCGAAAAGACAGAATTATTCGTGCAAAATGGATGAATTAACAGAAAAAAAAAGGTTAGAAGCGCTGAGGGAGGAGCTTCATCATCACAATCACCTGTATTATGTGTTGGATGCTCCAGAGATTAGCGATTTTGAGTTTGACCAAAAAATGCGTGAGTTACTCACTTGGGAAGCCAAATATCCTGAGTGGAATGACCCCAATTCACCCAGTGTCCGAGTGGGGGGTGGCTTGTCTCAGGGGTTTACTTCTATGACCCACAGGTATAGAATGTATTCCTTGGACAATTCGTATGAGTTAGCAGACCTGAAGGACTGGGAGCAGCGCAATTTAAAACTAGCTGGTCAAGATTCTTTTAGCTATGTGTGTGAGTTGAAATACGATGGAGCGTCGATCAATCTGATTTATGAGGATGGAGTGTTGACTCATGCGATCACCCGGGGAGATGGTGTGGAGGGGGATGAGGTTACGGCCAACATCCGCACGGTCAAATCAATTCCACTAAAACTTAAAGGAAAATATCCTAAGTACATGGAAATCAGAGGTGAAATTATCATACCTCACAATGATTTTGATCAGATGAACCAAGAGCGTCTAGCCCGAGGTGAAGAGATGTATATGAATCCAAGGAATACCGCGTCAGGAAGTTTAAAGTTGCTTGATACCAAGCAGGTGGCGCAACGGCCATTAGTGTGTCTTGTTTACGGAATGGCGGCAGCAGAATCAGATCTGCTTGATCAAGAATCCTTTCTGGTCGCAGCACAAACTTGGGGGTTTAAGGTTCCGGATACATTTGCCTTTTGCAGCAATTTGACCCAGGTGATGGATTACGTAGCTCATTGGGGAGAGAAAAGACAAGCACTGCCTTATGAAACAGATGGTGTAGTGATTAAAGTGAGCAAGAAGTCGCAACAGGAGATGTTGGGGTATACGGCTAAGTCGCCCAGATGGGCCATTGCCTATAAGTTTCCTTCGCAACAGGTGTCTACTGTTCTTGAAGGGGTGGTATATCAGGTGGGTAGGACTGGTGCGATTACACCAGTCGGCCAGTTAACTCCAGTGCTTTTGGCGGGGACAATCGTAAAAAGAGCTTCGCTGCACAACGCTGATCAAATTGAGTTGTTGGATTTGAGAATTGGGGATCGAGTATATGTGGAAAAAGGAGGGGAAATTATCCCTAAGGTAATCGGGGTGGATCTATCAGCTAGAAAGCCTGATGCTCAGCCGATCTCTTTTGCGGATAGTTGTCCCGATTGCGGCACTGCCCTAGTGCGGGTATCTGGAGACGCCAAGCATTATTGCCCCAATACGTGGGGATGTAGCGTTCAAATTACAGGTCGAATAGAGCATTTTATCTCTAGAAAAGCGATGGATGTTCAGGGCTTGGGCGGGGAGACAGTTGCCTTGTTATTTAATGCCGGTTTGGTGCGTACCCCTGCAGATTTATATGAGTTGAGGCCTGAGCAGGTATTGCCTCTTGAACGTATGGCGGAAAAGTCAGTAGCTCAATTGATGCTGGGCTTGGAGGAATCAAAAAAACAACCTTTTCACAGGGTTTTGTTTGCCTTAGGGATTCGCTATGTCGGAGAAACAGTAGCTCGTAAACTAGCTTCAGCTTTTGGGTCGATAAACGCTTTGTCCACAGCTACTCATGAAGCTTTGGTGTCTGTTGATGAAATAGGTGACCGTATAGCAGAATCTGTGATTAGTTTTTTTCAGGATCCCAGGCAAATGGAGTGGGTACACCGTCTTGTCGATCACGGATTAAGCATGGAGGAAATTCAATTGGAGCAGGCCTCCTTGACGGAACTACTATCTGGTCAAACGATTGTTATTTCGGGGGTATTTACTCTATTTAGCAGGGAAGAGGCTAAAGAATTAATCCGTGCCAATGGAGGTAAAGCAGGAAGTTCAATTTCTAAAAAAACCTCCTTTGTATTGGCGGGTAGCGACATGGGGCCCAGCAAAAAAGCGTTAGCAGAGTCCCTGGGGGTCCCTTTGATCGACGAACACGAGTTTATGCAGATGATTCAAAAAGTTTAATTTATAACAAAATGTTTGTTTTGTAAACAAGTGTACTTAATTATATTTGCCCCACAATAAGAGTTATGCGCGATTGGTTTTATGGTATTTATTGTCGCTGGTGGTTTAGAAGAAGGGTGCAAAGTCACTCTTCACGGGATTTTCAGCGTTTGCTTGATACGTCAACAGATGGTCTGCCGATAGGGGTTCTTGCCCTAGGATCTAGACTGACTTCTGAGATGGATGCGGCTTGGTTTGCTCGGCAGTTCCATGTTTCAAAGCAGGATGTGTGTTTGTTGGTTGTTGATCCAGAATCAATTTACGCCGATTCACTGAGTGAAAGGCAAGTGGAATTGCATGTGAAAAATAAAACACAAGTACCTGAAATAGATTATTTTAAAGATCAACAATTCAAGTACTTATTTCACATATATCCGCCTGATTTTTGGTCTTTGTTGTATGTAGGATTGAACACTAAAGCCAGGGAACACATCGCTTTTTGGTCTCCTGATCAGGGTCCAGGCACATTTTTTTTACCCATGCAAGATGAGGTGGTCACCGAGTCGTTGATGAACACATGGCGCCAATTAGAACCCCAAATAAAATGGAATTAAATCAGTTATTGTCAGGAACAGGGGTAGCCTTAGTCACTCCAATGGATGCAAACGGTGTTGTTGATTACAAGTCATTGGGTCGTTTAATTG
>JBEAQS010000031.1:0-23745 GCA_041163765.1 Bacteroidota bacterium
TTAACAGCTTTGTTAATTCTAGCTTCATGCAACAAAAATTCGTACACAATTCAAGGTAATGCCTCGGCGGTCGCAGACAGCACCATGGTATACCTTCAAGTAATTGAAAACCAAACTCAACAAAAGATTATTGATTCTACACAAGTTTTTTCAGGTGTGTTTGCCTTTGAGGGTGAGCAGGAACTTCCTGAAATGCATTATGTGTTGATCGAAAACCTCAATGGGGCCATCCCGGTTGTTTTAGAACCAGGAGCCATCAAGGTGGATGTGCCGGGCGATAATTTGCGGGAAGCAAAAAGCACGGGTACCCCTCAAAACGACCTGTTGCAAAAATTTATGCAGGAGACACTTCCCTTTAGCGAGCGCGCTATGGGTATTTCTATGGATATGAGTCAAGCACAGGCTTCTATGGACCAGGAATCCATGAATGCTCTTCGTGAAGAGTATGGCGTTCTTCAAAACGAAGTTCAGCTTTTTGAATTAAATTTCATCAAACAGCACCCGGATGGATTGATTTCTCTTCTGGTATTGGAGCGTATTTTCGCGAGTATGATGTTGCCTGTTTCCGAGGTGTCCGGACTGTTTGAATCGCTCAGCGAACCCGTTAAAAAGTCCAGTACAGGTGTCTTGTTGGCCGAGCAGTTAAAAGCCCAACTCAACACCTCAGTTGGTGCAAAAGCCCCAGATTTTGAAGGACCATCTCCTGAGGGTAAGTCAATTAAACTCTATGAAAACTTAGGCAAAGTAACCCTTGTTGACTTTTGGGCTGCCTGGTGTAAGCCATGTAGAGCCCAAAATCCAGAATTGGTTGAACTCTACAACAAATACCAAAAGGATGGTTTTCAAATCATAGGAGTTTCTTTGGACAAAGAGAAAAAAGATTGGATGGAGGCCATTGAACAAGATGGTTTAACCTGGCCACAACTATCTCACCTAAAATTATTTGACGGACCCATTGTCGCCCTGTATAATATTCGCGCTATTCCTTCTTCGATTATCCTAGATGAAAATGGTGTGATCATCGCCAAAGACCTTAGGGGGCCTGAGCTGGTTGCTCAATTGACACAATTATTTGGCTATTAACGCCTTTTATACGCCCAGACAAAAAACACTAAAACAGGGAGCAACATCAAAGCCACAGGGCCTAGGTGTTGCTCTACTAATTTTGGGGTCATCAGTATCGGCAGAATTAATCCGAAAATGGCGCCCCCAAAATGCGCCGTATGGCCAATTCGATCATTGTTCTTGATCACTCCGTAAAAGGTGTACATCATGTAGAAAAAACCGACCCAATACGCCGAGAGAGGTATGGGGATAAACAAGATGCCCAGTTGCATGTCTGGGTACAAAGCTATGGAGGTGTATAAAATACCGGTTACTGCACCGCTGGCACCGACAGCCTGGTAGGATGGTTGATTTTTATGTATCCAATAACTCAACCAGCTACCAGCGTATAAACTCCCTAAATAGCCTATTATAAAGGCGATACTTCCTAAGGTTTGGATCACTATTGGCGCAAAAAAATAGAGGGTAAACATGTTGAAAATCAGGTGTTGACTATCCACATGTAACCAACCTGAGGTCCACATACGCCAGTGTTGGCCGCGTTTAATGGCGGATACATCAAAGGCGTAACGATCAAAGAAAGCTCCATCTTTGAAACCTTTCCAACTGACTAGAACATTGGCCGTAAGCACTAATAAAAAAAGCAGATGCATTCCTTGGGCGTGTTGAGGACTCAAATATATCTATATTTGCCCCAATGATCCAGCGAATAATTTTTTTAACTACCTATCCCCTAATTTGGGCGATTTCAGTACTCCCTCATCGATTTTTTTATGGAGTCTCTGATGTGCTGTCTGGTTTTGTTTTTGGTCTGGTGGGCTACCGCACTAAGTTGGTGGATAAAAATATAGCGCTTTGTTTTCCTGAGATGAGCGATCAGGAGCGTAAAACGCTCGCTAAAAGGGCCTACAGGCATTTTTTTGATATACTTTTGGAAATGTTTCGGGCGGATAAATTATCTGAAAATCAGATAAAAAAACAGTTTCAAATAGAAAATCCTGAACTGCTTAAAAGTTTATTGATCCATAAAAATGTGATTGTCCTCGGGGCACATCATGCCAACTGGGAGTGGATGTCTTCGATCACCTTGTACCACCATATCCAGGGTATGGCTGTATATCAAAAGGTAAACAATAGATTTTATGATCAAGCTATCTACAAAATAAGGAGTCATTGGGGCATGGGACTGGTGACCCAAAAAGATTTTTTCAGAACCATATCCGCTCAAGCACAAAGCAAAGACCACCATTTTTTTGGGATGGTTGCTGACCAATCACCTTTGTTGTCCAAGGCCAAAATGTGGCAATCCTTTATGGGTGTTGAAGTCCCTGTTTTCGCGGGACCTGAATCCATTGCTACGGCCGTGGATGCTGCGCTTGTTTTTATGGAGGTAGATCAAGTTAAACGCGGCTATTACCGCGTTCAACTGAAATTGATCACCGATGATCCTAAGTCTTTGTCGCCAGGAGTGATCACTCGGCAGTATTTGGATTTAGTTGAGGCACAGATCCGCCGTCAGCCCCATTGCTATATGTGGACACACAATCGATGGAAACATCAGGGGAAAAAACCTATCCAAGACCCAATTCACTGATTTGTCGCATCGCTCGATGAGCAAGCGCATCAGCTTCTTGTTGGGTAGGTGCTTCGGTATAAATACGCACAATGGGTTCCGTGTTAGACTTCCTCATGTGAATCCAACCATGGGCTAAATCGATTTTAAGTCCGTCAATCGCAGACTTTTGTTCGTTGGGATAGTGTTGTTCCATCGCGATAAGTAAAGCATCTACGTCGACTTTTGGGTCCAACACAATTTTTTCTTTACTCATGTAATAAACGGGATACTGCTTGCGCAATTCAGAAACCGAAGTCTTTTTTTCTGCTAAAAGCATTAAAAATAACGCCGTCCCAACTAAGGCATCACGACCGTAGTGACTGGCGGGATAAATAATTCCTCCATTGCCCTCTCCCCCAATAACCACTTGATTTTTTTTCATGGCCTCCACCACATTGACCTCTCCTACGGCCGCACTGACATATCGACCTTGGTGTTTAAGGGTCACATCCCGGAGCGCACGAGTGGATGATAGGTTGGAACAGGTTGCTCCGGGTGTTTTTGACAAAACATAATCCGCACAAGCCACCAATGTATATTCCTCACCAAACATAGTGCCATCTTCAGAAATAAAGGCCAAACGATCAACATCTGGATCAACCACAATTCCCAAGTCTGCTTTTTGAGCGACCACCTCGTGCATGATGACCCCTAAGTGTTGGGCCAAGGGCTCAGGATTATGAGGAAATTGTCCCGTGGGTTCGCCGTATAGGGTGATGACTTCAACACCCAAGCGCTCCAAAAGTGCCGGAATAAAGACACCGCCAGAAGAGTGCACTCCATCGACAACTACTTTAAATCCAGCCTGTTGAATGGTTTTTGCATCTACTAGGTCTAAAGCCAGAACCGCATCTATATGTTTATTCATGTACGTGTCATCGGCAGTTATGGTGCCTAAGTCATCCACTTCACTGAAACAGAACGCCTCTTGCTCTACCCAGGTCAATATTTGTGCCCCTGCTTCTGCATCGATAAATTCACCCAAATGGTTGAGTAACTTTAAGGCATTCCATTCTTTGGGGTTGTGACTAGCCGTGAGTATGATACCTCCTTGGGCAGCCTCCATAGGAACGGCTATTTCAACGGTTGGTGTGGTAGATAATCCAAGATCAATTACATCGATACCCATGCCTACCAGCGTTTGGCAAACCAACGATTGGATCATCGGACCAGAGGGTCTTGCGTCTCTGCCAACCACTACTTTAATGCGCGTGTTTGGGTGCTTAGACTTAAGCCAAGTTCCGTATGCAGCACTAAATTTAACGGCGTCTAACGGGGTGAGGTTCTCTTGTGGAACGCCACCGATGGTTCCTCGAATACCGGAAATAGATTTGATTAAAGTCATGAATTAGATTTGAATTCAAATATATAAATCCTCCAGCAATACTAGGTTAGGAATAATGAATCAAGAGTTGTAAGTTTAGTTTAAATTGTTGTGTATGCGTTATTCTATTACCTCTATAGCCTGTCTGGTGGCTTTTACCGTGTTTGGCCAATCCCCCGAAAGAGGACTCATGGCCCAGAAAGCTCTAGTAGTTTCCGCTAGAGCTGAAGCGTCGCAGATCGGTGCGGATATTCTTAAAAAAGGCGGGAATGCTTTTGATGCGATGATTGCCACTGACTTAGCTCTGGCTGTATCCTTTCCCTTTGCCGGGAATATTGGTGGCGGTGGATTTATGGTCTATCGTTTAAACGATGGTTCGTATGGAGCATTAGATTATCGAGAAAAAGCCCCTGCGGCCGCACATCGAGATATGTATTTGGATGAAAACGGCGAGGTGATACCCCAAAAAAGCACCCTAGGGGCAACTGCGGTGGGTGTTCCAGGAACCATCGCAGGTTTGTATGCGGTACATCAAAAATTTGGGTCTTTGCCTTGGAGCGAATTGGTTCAGCCTGCGATAGATTTGGCCCAAAATGGTATTGTCGTCACAGAACGTCAGGCTCAATCCTTGTCCGGCTCACGTGAATTGATGGTCCGAGTGAATCACCCCAAAAGTTTATACGCACAGCCCTACCAATCTGGTGATGTGATCAAAAACCCCGCATTGGCCCGCACGCTGTCCACGATTGCCCAAAAAGGCCATGATGGATTTTATCGCGGTGAGGTCGCCCAAAAAATTACCTCGTTAGTTCAGGAAAAAGGAGGATTTATCACCCTAAAAGATCTGGCTGATTACCAGGCGGTTTGGAGAAAACCTATAGTTTTTCCGTACAAAGACCTCAATATCATATCTATGAGTCCCCCAAGCAGTGGAGGGGTCACTCTAGCGCAAATGTTTGGCATGCTGAAGCAAGAGTCTTTTGATTCGCTTTCAGGTTGGAATACTGCGGCCATACACGCTTCTGTCGAAGTAGCGAGACGTGCTTATGCGGATAGAAATTATTATCTGGGGGATCCTGATTTTGTGGCCATCGATATTCAGTCGCTGACCAGTCCCCAGTATTTGACCAGCAGAATGAATTCATTTGATTTTAATCGCGCTACGCCTTCGGAACAAGTTAGTCAGGGTCAGCCCCAAACATGGGAAAGCGATCAAACTACGCATTATTCAATTGTCGATGCTCAGGGCAATGCGGTGGCGGTGACAACAACGTTAAACGGCGCGTATGGATCCAAATTATTCAGCGATGATCTGGGGATGTTTTTTAATAATGAGATGGATGACTTTAGCGCGAAAGCGGGTGTGCCAAATATGTTTGGATTAATCGGAGCTGCAGCCAATGAAATCGCTCCAGGAAAGCGCATGTTGTCCAGTATGACACCCACGATTGTCGAGCGCGACGGCCAATTATGGGCTGTGGTAGGTACACCTGGTGGCTCCACCATTATTTCGGCTGTTTTTCAAACCATTTTAAGCTTGAGAGAATTCGGTATGGGGATGCAGGAAGCGGTTAATGCACCTCGTTTTCATCACCAATGGCTACCGGACGTTTTGGTCATGGAACCCAACAGGTTTCCCGAATCCATAATTAATTCATTGATGGATATGGGGCACCAAGTCAATCAACAACAATCGAGAATTATCGGTAAAGTTGACGCAATCCTGGTTTTAAAGGATGGTACACTCGAGGCAGGAGCTGATCCACGAGGTGATGATGCTGCCCGCGGATTCTAGCACAACATCTTTCTCATGCCCGGTAAATGCGTTAACTTAGCGACTTTGCCAGACCATGGAAGTAGAACAGTTAACGATCGAGGTTCAAGGTGCCCGTGCGCACAACCTTAAAAACATAGACATCAGTATTCCCCGGGAACAGTTAGTGGTGATTACTGGGCTTTCTGGCAGCGGCAAATCCTCTCTGGCCTTTGACACCATTTATGCGGAAGGACAACGCAGATACATCGACACGTTTTCAGCCTATGCCCGTCAATTCTTAGGAAGTCTAGAGCGGCCAGATGTCGATAAGATTGATGGACTTTCTCCAGTCATTGCCATCGAACAAAAAACTACTTCTCGGTCCCCTAGGTCAACTGTGGGTACTACTACGGAGATTTATGACTTCTTGAGACTGCTTTATGCCCGTGCTTCAGATGCCTACAGTATGGCCACAGGTGCTTTAATGGTTCAGTACTCAACCCAACAGATGTTGGATCAATTGATCGAACGCAACAAAGGGCAAAAAATACAAATACTAGCTCCTTTAATCCGCGGAAGAAAAGGTCATTATCGGGAACTCTTTGACCAAATGGCCAAAAAAGGATTTTTAAAAGTTCGGGTTGATGGTGTATTAGTCGACTTATCTCCTGGAATGAAATTGGATCGGTATAAAGTACACGACATCGAATTGGTTGTCGATCGCTTAGAAGTTAACGATTCAGATACCTGTCAGACCAGGTTGTTGGGTAGTTTAAGTACAGCTTTAGAGATGGGAGGTGGTAGTTTGATCGTTCTTGCTCAGGATAATCCTAAACCTCAATTTTTCAGCAATCAATTGATGTGTCCGGATACAGGTATGGCCTATATGCCTCCAGAGCCTAATACATTTTCGTTTAACTCACCTAAGGGTATGTGTCCTGACTGTAAGGGTTTAGGAACTCAACACAAAGTTGTGGAACATTTGATTTTCCCCAATCCGAACTGGAGTATTGCCCAGGGAGGTATAGCTCCCTTGGGTGCGTTTAAAAATAATTGGACGTTCAAACAATTGGCTGCTATTGGACTAAAGTGTGGATTTGACTTGGATACACCAATCGAAAAATTATCTGTGGAAGCCATGGAAATGATCCGATTTGGCGCTAAAACCACAGTGGTCGAACCGGCGAGTTCACTTGGAGTCAATAGAACGTACGATATTGATTTTGAAGGTATTGATCGATTCATACAACTTCAATACGATCAAGCGCCTACAGCTAGTTTAAAGCGCTGGGCTGCTGGATATATGGAGGAGGTTTTGTGTGCTACTTGTGCAGGAACTCGTTTGCAAGCGGAAGCGTTACAGTTTAAAATAGCGGGTAAAAACATCGCTGAATTATCCAGTTTGGACCTCGCTGAGTTGATCGAAGTCATCGATCAATGGCAGGAACAACTCAGGGGTGATCAACGCCTTATCGCTCAAGAGGTCATTAAAGAAATCAAGGCTAGAATTCGATTTTTGTTAGATGTGGGGCTGCACTATTTGACTCTAGACCGTTCTGCGGCGACGCTCTCAGGCGGTGAGTCACAACGCATTCGTTTAGCTACCCAGATTGGTGCACAGCTCGTTGGGGTATTGTATATTTTGGACGAACCCAGTATTGGACTTCATCAAAGAGATAATATTCGCCTGATCAACTCCTTGATCGCCTTAAGGGATTTAGGTAATTCGGTTTTGGTTGTGGAACACGACAAAGACATGATTTTGGCTGCTGATCACGTCATCGATATGGGTCCTAAAGCGGGAGTTCACGGGGGTCGTATTGTTTGGCAAGGTGCCCCACAAGATTTACCCGGAGCGCAAACTATGACGGCGGATTATTTGACAGGAAAAAGGAAAGTCGTTGAAAAGCGCCCCTATAGATCAGGTAATGGATGGGAGATCAAGTTAACTGGTTGCCGGGGACATAACTTAAAGAACATAGATGTTACTTTTCCTCTAGGCATCCTATTAGGTATTAGCGGTGTTTCTGGAAGTGGCAAATCTTCATTGATCAATGAGACCCTCTACCCCATTTTAAACAATCATTTTTTTAACGGGGTGATGACCCCTCTTCCCTACGATTCAATTGAGGGATTAGCTCATTTGGATAAAGTAATTGAGGTGGACCAGTCCCCAATAGGCAGAACTCCTCGGTCTAATCCGGTTACTTATACCGGTGTTTTCGACGACATCCGTCAACTATTTAGCAAAACTACCGAGGCTCAAATCAGAGGTTATCAACCAGGCAGATTTAGTTTTAATGTAAAATCCGGTAGATGCGAAACCTGTGAAGGAGGTGGATACAGGGCTATTGAAATGAACTTTCTACCCGATGTGTATGTATTGTGTGAGTCTTGTCAGGGTAAGCGATTTAATCGAGAAACTCTGGACATTCGGTTTAAAGGAAAATCAATTGCTGATGTCCTTGAAATGACTATAGATCAAGGTGTTCAGTTTTTTGAGTCCATCCCTAAAATCTATCGGGTGTTAAAAACGCTGCAAGAAGTTGGACTTGGTTATATACAGTTGGGTCAGTCTTCAACAACCCTTTCGGGTGGGGAAGCTCAGCGGGTAAAGCTCGCTACAGAGCTCTCCAAAAAAGCAACAGGTAAAACGATGTATATCCTTGACGAGCCGACTACAGGACTTCATTTTGAGGATATTTCCGTACTTTTAGGAGTTTTGCAAAAACTGGTGGACAAGGGCAATACCGTGGTAGTTATCGAACATAATTTGGATGTATTAATGGCCTGTGATCACTTGATAGACATAGGACCAGAGGCTGGACGCTTCGGCGGAACCATCACCGCTCAGGGTACGCCCGAAGAGGTAGCCAACCATCCTCAAAGTCACACAGGCATTTATTTGAAAAAAGAATTTAATCTCTAGCACATGACTACGAACTATACCCATAAATCCTGGAATGAAATAAAGACCAATGACTCTTGGGCTCTGTTTAAAATCATGGGTGAATTTGTTAACGGGTTTGAAAAAATGAGCCAAATAGGTCCTTGTGTGTCTATTTTTGGTTCAGCCCGCACCAAACCAGATCATCCAGATTATGCCTTGGCGACCGAAATTGCCAAAAAGCTAGTACAAAATGGTTTCGGGGTGATTTCTGGCGGTGGTCCAGGGATTATGGAAGCAGCCAACAAAGGTGCCTTTGACATGAAAGGAACCTCAGTAGGTCTCAATATAGAATTGCCTTTTGAACAACATTCAAATCCATACATCAACGAGGATAAATCGCTAAATTTTGATTATTTCTTCGTGCGTAAGGTGATGTTTGTCAAGTATTCGCAGGGATTTGTGGTAATGCCTGGTGGATTTGGCACTTTGGATGAGCTGTTTGAAGCTATCACCTTAATACAAACCAATAAAATTGAGTGTTTCCCCATCATCTTGGTGGGTACCTCCTTTTGGCAAGGACTGATTGATTGGATAAAAACTGTTTTGATAGAACGAGGAATGATTTCTCCTAAGGATATTCATCTGCTTCAATTGGCGGATACGCCAGAACAAGTGGGGGAAATCATTGAAAAATTCTATACAGAAAATCATTTGAGCCCAAATTTCTAATGCATTTTCCCAGCTCATTTCACATGATAAAATCGGTAGTATTCCTTTGGGTGACTGCTACGTTATGGGGCTATGGACAACATATTATTGATATTAAAGCGGAGTTAGATGATTCCTCAAAGTCGCTGAACCTACGACAGACCATTCAGTATAAAAATCAGAGCAATGACACGCTGACGCAAATTGCCTTGGTGGATTGGATTCATCCGTATGTATCCAAAAAATCACCCTTGGCCCGTCGGTTTGCTGAATCATTTAAAAAAAATCTTCACTTGGCTACGGACCGTGAAAGAGGCGGCACACAGATAAACCAAGTGCTTAATGATCGTTTTAATTCCCTTTCTTGGCACAGAGATACTTTGGTTGATGTAGTGTTGGTGGATTTGGATAAACCGTTATACCCAGGAGAAAACACCTCTGTATTCCTGAATTACAAAGTGTATCTTCCCCACAATAAATTCACCTCAATGGGGTATGATCCTCAAGGAGACTACCGGTTGACCGATTGGTATTTAACTCCGGCATTTAGGGATAAATCAACGTGGATTGCCTACCCGAACCTAGCCATTGATCGACCTACCCTTCCTTTTTCAACCATTCATCTATCGCTTAAACTTCCTGAAAATTTACATGTTTCTTCCAATGCTCCCTGGAGAATCTCCCTTGGAACGCATCAAGTACAGGAGGTTGATTTTAATCTAGCCTGGGGGAAGTCTATAGAGGTAGTGATCACCAAAGAACAACAATGTAGCCTAATAACAGATCATGGCGCCCTGCAATGGGAATCAGATTTTTTTCTCCCAACAGCCCCATGGCAAGATGATTCCGCCCGCAGAGTAGGTGCCTTTATTATAGAATCATTGGGTGTGCCTAGCACAGGCAAGATATGGGTAACTAAGGACCAATATCAATCAGATCCACTCAGGGGGCCCAACGAATTGCCAAGTGTCATTCAACCCTATTCTCCAGCTTTTGTATGGGAATTACAACTCCTTAAAACCAGTGTAAAAAATCTGATAACGCAAGAATTTAGTTGGAATGAGCGCCATGATTACTGGTTTGTCGATGGGTTGGTGCACTATTTAATGATGCGCTATGTGGCAGTGCATTATCCAGATCAAAAATTGTTGGGCAAATTCTCCAATATTTGGGGTATACGCGGCTATCGTGTGGCGCAAATGCATTTCAACGATCAATACGAGCTGCTTTATCAGGTTGGTGCCCGAAAGAATCTAGATCAACCATTACTGACCCCTAAAAATCAATTATTGCGCTATAATTTGACCCTAGGACAGCCTTATAAGGCCGGGAGAGCTATTTACGGATTATCTCACTATGTCGGTGAGCGCGCCTTCGAGAAAAACATTACAGATTGGTTTAAAAGTCAAAAGGGAACCTATGTCTCTACACCCATGTTGTCTGATTGGATGCAAAGCCAGTCTATACTACCCACCCAATGGTTTTTTGATGGCTTAAGTTCTGATAAGGACCTAGATTTCAAGTTTCGAAGACCCGATAAGCCATCGGTTGATACGTTGGAACTACATGTGATTAATCGATCGGAAACTTCAGCACCAGTGCTTGTGGAGGGGTATAAAGACAACAAAAAAACAGCTGAATGGTGGACTCCTCCATTTGCTGGGCAATTCGATACGATAGTTGCTAAATCCGAAGCCGATCAATGGGTGGTTAATCCCAGATCAACTTTATCCGAGATCAATGAACGCAATAACTGGATGCGGGTAAATCCGACTATTTTTGGCAATAAACCACTCTCATTTAGGTTTTTAAAGGACGTAGAAAACCCTGATGTTCATCAGTTTTTTTATGTACCTATAGCCCAGTTTAATGCCTATGATGGTTTATCACCTGGGCTGCGTCTACACAATGACCCACTTCTTTATCGCCCATTTACCTTTGATATTGCGCCCTCCTATGGCTTAAAAAGCAAGTCCTATGTGGGGTATGGACTGATGAAGTACACCCAGTACTACGATCGCTCTTCACTGTATTCAACCAGCCTTCAAGTTTTGGCCTCGAGTTATCATTTTGATGATGACTTTAGGTATTCAACCGTAACTCCTTCATTTCAAGTTATTTGGCGACCTGAAGATCTTCGTTCAAATCAGAGAACATATGTGTCTATGCGGTATGTGGACGTGGTGCAATCCAATGAGTTATCTGCCTTGGAGACCAACCCAAATTATCAAGTAACTAATCTGAAAATTGGGCAAAGAAATCCAGGAATTGTCGACTATTTCTCTTGGGAGCTCGATAACCAATACGCTTCAAACTTCCTAAAAACAACTTTTGAAGTTGAATTGAGAAAGCTGTATGACAACAATTCGCAATTTAATATCCGATTCTTTACCGGGGCGTTTTGGCGCAATAACACATCGGATGATTATTTCAGTTTCGCACTTGATCGCCCTACCGATTATTTATTTGAATACGATTATCTAGGTAGGTCTGAAGATACAGGACTATTCAGCCAACAATTTGTTATGGCTGATGGTGGATTTAAGTCTAAATTGTCAGAACCCTATGCCAATCAATGGATGACTACTGTCAATACGAGTGTGAATATTTGGAGGTGGGCGGAATTCTATATGGATGCTGGATTTGTCAAAAATAAAGGATACCAAGCCCGCATGGTGCATGATTCAGGGATTAGGCTCAATTTGGTTACTGATTACCTCGAGTTTTACTTTCCCTTGTACTCTAGCAATGGATGGGAAGTTACTGGATCGTCTTATGCGGAAAAAATCAGATTTGTGGTAGCCCTTAACCCGAGGACATTAAGCGGATTATTTCAGCGGAACTTCTTTTGATGCTCGTTAGGTTTACCGTTCCAACTTGCCGGTTCTCGTGAAAATTGATACTTTTGTTAAAACTGCCTTTTTCACATGAAGCAACAGCCAGAGACGAATACATCCATTTCGTTCGAAGACTTCAAACAGCAAATGCTGAATGATTTTCGCACAGCAACCATCAGCCGTGCATGTAGCTTAGAAGGACGAAAAGAGGTACTCACAGGAAAAGGTAAATTTGGCATTTTCGGAGACGGTAAAGAACTCCCTCAATTGGCGATGGCTAGAAGTTTCAGGCCGGGTGATTTCCGTTCTGGTTATTACAGAGATCAAACACTCATGATGGCCTTAGGCTTATACAGTCCGTTAGATTTTTTTCATGGACTATACGCCACCACCGATATAGAAAAAGAACCCATGAGTGCGGGAAGGCAGATGGGGGGGCATTTTGTCACTCAAAGCGTCGATGAGTTTGGCCAATGGAAAAACTTGATGAACCAGCCTAATTCCAGTTCAGATATTTCTCCTACGGCAGCACAAATGCCTCGTTTATTGGGGTTAGCGCAAGCGTCAAAGGTGTACCGATCCTTAGGTCTCAAAGGAGTGGATAAATTCACCGATTCCGGAAATGAAATAGCTTGGGGTACTATAGGAAATGCTTCTACCAGCGAGGGGTTGTTTTTTGAAACGATCAATGCAGCAGGGGTACTTCAAGTTCCTATGGTAATCAGTGTTTGGGATGATGAATACGGCATATCCGTTCACGCAAAACACCACACAACAAAAAGTTCGATAAGTGCTGTTTTAGAAGGTTTTCGCAAAACAGAAACGCAAGCGGGATTTGAAATTTTTCAAGTTAAAGGATGGGATTATCCAGCGTTAATTCACGCCTATGAAAATGCGGCTGAATGGGCTCGAGAACACCATACCCCCGTCTTGATACACGTGATTGAATTAACACAGCCTTTGGGACATTCTACCTCTGGTTCACACGAACGATACAAATCAACCGAGCGACTTGACTGGGAAAAACAATACGATTGCAACCGAATGTTCCGTCAGTGGATGCTCGATACCGCAATTGCCACAGAGGAAGAGTTGCAAGAAATAGAACAAAGTGTTCAAAAAGAAGTTAAAGAGGCCAAAAAAGCTGCCTGGTCGGATTTTGTAGCGACTCATAAAGCCCATCAAAAATCGTTGATTGATGTGTTGCAACCGCTCACCAAAGTTTCTCCCAACCATGTGTTTATCCAAGGAGTCATTAACGAATTAGGCGAGATTAGAGAGCCCATCAAAAAAGACTTGATCAGCAAGGCCCGACGCACATTACGACTTGTATTGGGGGAAAATCATCCGGAAAAAGAAGCACTTGTCCAGTGGATCAATGATTTTATGGACCTCTACCAACCTAAGTACAGTGACCATTTATACAGTGAAACCCCGCAAAACGCGACAAAAATTGAAGCCGTTGCTCCGCAATATGCGACTGACGCGCCCTTAGTTGACGGTCGTGTTGTACTTCGCGACAATTTCGAAGCGATGCTTCAACGCGAGGAAAAATTATTGATTTTTGGTGAGGATGCTGGTTTTATCGGAGATGTGAATCAAGGGTTAGAAGGATTGCAAGAGCGATTTGGCGAGATTCGTGTCGCTGACACAGGTATTAGAGAAGCGACCATCATCGGTCAAGGGATTGGATTATCGCTCAGAGGATTAAGGCCCATTGCTGAGATCCAATACTTAGATTACATGCTTTATGCCATTCAAACACTAAGCGATGATTTAGCGAGTTTGTTGTACAGGACCTACGGTAGACAAAAAGCCCCACTGATTATACGCACCAGAGGTCACCGCTTGGAAGGTATTTGGCATTCGGGTTCCCCTATGGGCGGATTGATTCATTTTTTAAGGGGTATGTATATCCTATCGCCCAGAAACATGACGGTAGCCGCAGGTATGTACAATACCTTATTGGCCTCGGATGAGCCAGCTATTGTTATTGAAAGTTTGAATGGATATCGATTAAAAGAACCATTGCCTCAGAATCTAGGAGCTTTTAGAGTGGCTATTGGTCGTGTGGAAGTATTGACCGAAGGAGCTGATATTACCGTGGTCTCTTATGGTTCTACACTTCGTTTAGTACAAGAAGCTGTAACTGCTCTATCCGCATACGGCATTGAGGTTGAGTTGATTGACGCACAAACCTTGTTGCCTTTTGATATAGATCATCACGTGTTAAAAAGCGTGCAGAAAACAAACCGTCTTTTAGTGGTGGATGAAGATGTACCTGGAGGATGTTCCGCCTATTTAATGCAAGAGATTATAGAAAAGCAGGGGGCGTATGCTTATTTAGACAGTGCCCCCAAAACACTCACAGCGAAAGCACATCGCCCAGCCTATGCCACCGATGGGGATTATTTCTCCAAACCCAATGAAGAAGATATATTTGAGTCGGTTTATGAAATGATGCACGAGTCGAATCCTGATAAATTTCCAAAACTCAAATAATTTCTGATACATTTGACAAAAATTGTCAAAGATGAACAAGCATGTTGCCCTAAACGTTACTCTGTTGATCTATAGGTCAGGAATATCGCTGATGATGATGACTCATGGATTTTCGAAGCTATCGCGTTTGTTGGAAGGCCAAGTTTCATTTGCAGATCCACTAGGCATCGGCCAAACAGCCACTCTTTTGTTGGCTATATTGGCTGAATTTATAGCTCCCATGCTGATTGTTTTAGGTTGGAAAACCAGATATGCCGCCATACCTGTAGTAGGAGTAATGTCTGTGGCAGCATTTATGGTACATGCAGCGGATCCATTTGCCCAAAAAGAATTGGCCCTACTCTACTTACTTGCCTTTCTCATGGTGGTATTTGTTGGACCAGGCAAATACTCTTTGGACAAAAAATAATTACATCACCTGATACACCAACTCTTTCAACAATTGCTCTTGGTCAAAACCCTGAGTCCCTACCCCCTTCCCTTTTAGGTCCAATAAGCGCAGAGAGTGAAGCACTGAACTGACTTTTTTCATGGGGTAGTTACGCGCACCTAAGGCTATTTCTCCAACAAAAAAAGGATTAATCCCCAACTGAGCAGCCACTGTTTTGGGTTGGTGATCATTCAAGCAGTGGTATTGCATGACTTGGGTAAAAAATTGATGAACCATCGATAGAGTAACAACAAACGGATTTTCTTTGGGATTTTGATAAAAGTATTGGATGATTCGCATCACTTGTTGCGTATTGCGCTCTGCCAATGCTTTTTTTAATTCAAAATTGTTGAACTCTTTGCTGATACCGATATATTCCTCAATTAATTGAGGGGTTAATGTACCTCCGGCGGGTAAAACAAGTTTAAGTTTTTCTACTTCTTTGTGGATTTTACCTAAATCTGTCCCTAAATAACTGTGCAATAGATGTGTGGTTTGCGGATTGATATGCCAACCGTAGTTTTTGACTAGTTGTTCAATAAATCCAGGTATTTGATTGTCGTACAGGGGATTGAATGTAGCTACAGCGTCATTTTTTGATAACGCTTTATAAATGGCTTTGCGCTTGTCTAATAACTGATACTTATAGGCAATAATCAATACCGTACTGGGTTGAGGGTTTTGAACATAGGTGATCAACTGGTCGATAGTTCTCGACAAATGTTGGGCCTCCCGAACAATTACTAGCTGGCGATCACTGCCAAAAGGATATTGTTTAGCCAGACCAATAATTTGATCCACGGATACCTCTTTTCCGTAAAGTATATGTGTGTTGAATGCACTTTGCGCTTCATTCATGGCATTCTCCTCGATGTACGCTACCGCCTGGTCAATTAAGTAGGCTTCAGTACCCATGAGAAAGTACACGGGTTTAGGCCCATTTATGTTGAGATCTTCGCGTATTTTTTTGAGTTCCTCCATTAAAATGTTCAAATTTGTGTATGCAGGAGCTAAACTTTCCACCCTACCCCATACGCCTCAAAAATAGCGAAAATAAGCCCTTGATTTGGGATCTTATCCGCAAAAAATATGTGGTTTTAACCCCTGAGGAATGGGTCAGACAGCATGTTTTGTACTACCTAACTCGAGAACTAAACTATCCTTTGCTTCACATACAAGTTGAACGATCATTCCAGCTTTTTGGAACAACCAAAAGGTTCGATGTGGCGGTGTATGGACTTGATGGAAGCATTAAAATTTTGGTTGAATGCAAAGCACCTAGCGTCTCCATTAATCAAGATACATTTGATCAAATAGCGCGTTATCAATTGGCGTTACAATCCACTTTTTTGATGGTTACCAATGGTTTGAATCACTACTTTTGTGTCCTAAACAAGGAGGACGGCGGTTATCAGTTTTTGCCAGAACTACCTGTTTACGCCTTTTAACCAAACAGATAGTGAAGACAGCCATTGTTGTATTAAATTGGAACGGCCAAGCATTACTCGCTCAGTTTTTGCCGACACTGGTAACGCATACGCCTAAAGATTTAGCGGAAATCTATGTAGTGGATAATGGGTCAACGGACCAGTCTATTCCTTGGATGCAGGCCAACTATCCGGAAGTTAAATTGATTTGCCTGACAGAAAATAATGGATTTGCAGGCGGATATAACCAAGGATTAAAGCAAGTAGAGGCAGATTTGTACTGTTTGCTCAATTCTGACGTTGCCGTCTCACCAGATTGGTTGCTTCCTGTGATCACCCATTTTAAGCAACATCCAGAAACGGCGATTGCACAACCTAAAATATTGGATTACTTAAATCCTCATTTATTTGAATATGCCGGAGCTGCGGGCGGGTTCATCGATGCGCTAGGATTTCCCTATTGCCGCGGGCGAATATTTCAGACCATCGAACAAGATCGCGGTCAATACAACGACGATCGAAATGTATTCTGGGCGACAGGTGCGTGTTTTTTTATCAGAAGTTCTGTCTACCAGCAACTCGGCGGATTTGATGAATTCTATTTTGCCCACCAGGAGGAGGTAGATTTGTGTTGGCGGGCACAAAAACACGGGTACCGCGTTATGGCCTTAGGAGGGACTCAAGTATACCACCTGGGTGGCTCAACATTGAGCAACATGAATCCCAAAAAAACATTTTTGAATTTTAGAAATTCACTGTACTCGCTGGTTAAGAACCATAAACCAGCTAGGGCGCTGCTCAGTGTCTTGATTCGTTTGCCTTTGGATGGAATTGCTGGACTTCTATTCTTTTTTCAGGGTAAGCCAACGCATACACAAGCTGTTTTCTGGGCGCACATGAGCTTTTATAAACACCTGCCCAGCATTTGGGCCAAAAGAAAATTATCCGGGAGTTACACGCTGAAATTCAGTCAGTTATCCATTGTTTTTTCCTACTTTATTCGAGGTAAAAAAATCTTTTCTGAATTAAGAAAAGATTAACGAATCCCCTAACTAAGTGACTGCGAAAATTGTATTTTTGAATCAAATTTAACAGCTATGAAAAAAATGCTTGTAGGGTTAATGGGAGCTTCATTGCTCTTCTCCTGCGTCCCTCAAAAAAAATACGCAGAACTAGAATCTAAACAGAAAGAAACTCAGAGTTTGCTTGACAATGCCACGGTAAAATTAAACAGCTGCCTGGAAGACACAGCTCGTTTAAAATTGTTGGAAGAGCAGAATGCTTACTTAAAATCAAGCAATGCAGATTTGATCAACAATCTGGGTAACCTAACCACGTTGACTACTAAAGGGGCTGAAAACCTTGAGCGTTCTTTGGAAAGTCTAAAAGAAAAAGATTTAACCATCAAAAGATTAAATCAGGCCATTACCCGCAGAGACTCTGTCAACCTGGCGTTGGTACAGAGCCTCAAAGGAGTTTTGGGTAACTTAGATGATGAGGATATCCAAATCGACGTTGAAAAAGGTGTGGTATTTGTTTCTATCTCAGACAAATTATTGTTTAATACCGGTAGCTACACAGTAACTCCTAAAGCGAAAGAAGTATTAGGTAAAGTGGCCAAAGTAGTCAACAATAAACCTGACTTTGAATTTATGGTAGAAGGTCATACAGATGATCGTGCATTCTCCAGAGGTGACTTATTGGACAACTGGGATCTTAGTGTAAAACGCGCTACTTCTGTGGTTCGAATTTTAGAAAAAGAGTTCAATGTTGATCCTAAGCGCATGACTGCTGCTGGACGCTCTCAGTACGTTCCTGTATCAACCACTGATTTGGCAAAAAACAGAAGAACTCGTATTGTGGTACTTCCTAAAATTGATCAATTCTACAGCATGATCGAAGAAGGAATGAAAGATCCAGCGATCAAGTAATCCACCTGATCAAAAATCATTAAAGGCGTCCAAATGGACGCCTTTTTTTTATTCGATGAAATCACCCTTGCCTTGTCTTAAGACTACGGGTTCATGACCTGTTAAATCGACTACCGTAGAGGCTTGATTATCGCCATATCCACTATCGATCATCACATCAATTCGCGCTGACCAACGTTCAAAAATAAGTTCAGGATCCGTGGTATACTCCAAGATGGTATCCGGATCATGGATAGAAGTAGATACTAAAGGGTTGCCTAAACGCTCTACCAGGAGTCTGGGAATAGGGTGATTGGGCACTCTAATCCCCACGGTTTTTCTGTGATCAAATGATTTAGGCAATTTATTATTGGCCTCTAGGACAAAGGTATAGGGACCAGGCAAGTATTTCTTTAACCGCTTAAATGTGGCTGTATCCATAGGTTTGGTGAAATCAGATAAATGACTCAGATCAGCACAAACAAAGGACCATTGAGCTTTGTTGAGCTTAACGCCTTGTATTTTGGCCAGTTTTTCTAGGGCTTTTACTTGGGTTAGATCACAACCTATCGCGTACACAGTATCAGAGGGAAAAATGACAATACCCCCTTGTTTGATGATCTGAACAGCCTTCTCAATCAACCGTTCTTGGGGGTTTTCCGGATAAATTTTCAGGTATTCAGCCATGATGATCGATTTTCGTCAATTGAGCAAATCGGAGCAAAAGTTTTTTTGATCCTCCATGTTCAAAGTCAATATCGGCTTTTAGGTCATTGCCTAATCCTTCTAGGGATTTTACTACCCCTCTACCGAATCTAGGATGGTCTACCCAATCTCCTTTTTGGAGATCAAGGGAAAGCGCATTTCCTCTGTCCACGGGTATACCTATATCCGGTTTTATTTTTCTGAGTTTTTGTAACTGTGCGGAAGTGGGTTGGTTTTGTTTGGGTGGTATGCCAGACACTGGCTTTTGTGTGCGTAATTTACTGGTGTCTACCTCGCCAAAAATGTCTTTATCGATGATCGATTTATAGCGATAACCGGTTAATGGAACCGTTTGTTCTAGATACTTTTCGTCAATTTCTTCAATAAATCTACTGGGCTCAGCATCGACTAGTTTTCCCCATCGATACCTGGTTTGCGCATAAGTGAGGTAAGCTTTTTGTTCCGCTCTAGTCAGCGCTACATAAAACAACCTTCGCTCTTCTTCCAACTCTGACCGCGTATTCATACTCATGGCCGAGGGAAACAGGTCCTCCTCTAGTCCAACAATGTATACCACAGGAAACTCCAAACCTTTGGCCAAATGAATTGTCATGAGCGCCACTCGGTCTTCGCCATCCATATCTCGATCCATATCGGTAGCTAGCGCTACATCTTCCAAGAATTCAGTTAGTGCTCCGCGAGCGTCAGCAATTTCTTGTTGTCCTTCAACAAAGTCCTTAATACCATTGAGCAACTCCTCAATATTTTCCATTTTGGCCACTCCTTCAGGTGTGCCATCTTTTTTAAACTCGAGGAGTAGTCCCGTTTTCTTGACCACCTGGGCAGCTAGTTCAAAAGCATCCAATTGTTTTTCTAACACTTGAAAGCTCTGAATCATCCGGGCAAATTCTTCGAGTTTGTTACGCGTACCCCCATGTACCGCTAGCAATCCTTGATCTAAGCGAGTCAATACATCAAACAGAGAAATCTGTTGTTGGTCAGCGGCTAAAGTCAACTTATCTATGGTGGCATCACCAATTCCACGGGCTGGAAAATTGATGATCCTCTTAAACGCTTCCTCGTCTTGAGGGTTGACGATAAGCCTTAAATAAGCCAATACATCCTTGATTTCTTTTCGTTGATAAAACGAAAGACCTCCAAAGATTTTATAGGGTATATCTCTTTTGCGCAATGCGTCTTCAATCGCTCTGGATTGAGCATTGGTGCGATAAAGCACAGCAAAATCACTTGGTTTTTTGTGTTCCTGATGTTGTGTTTCCCAAATGGAAGAGGCCACAAATCTACCCTCTTCAGCATCGGTAGGACTTCTGTGCACGGTAATAGGTTGCCCTGGTTCATTATCCGTCCAAACTTTTTTGTCAATTTGATTCTTGTTGTGTGAAATGACGGTATTGGCCGCTTCAACAATGGTCTGGGTGGATCGATAATTTTGTTCTAGACGATACATGGCTACACCGTCATAATCCTTTTGAAAGTTTAGGATATTGCTGATGTTTGCCCCGCGAAATGAATAAATACTCTGGGCGTCATCACCAACGACACAAATATTTTGGTATCGATCTGCCAGTGCTTTAACAATCAAGTATTGGGAATGATTCGTGTCTTGGTACTCATCGACCAAAATGTACTTAAAACGATCTTGGTACCTAGCTAAAACGTCCGGAAAACGAGTCAATAACTCATTGGTTTTAAGCAATAAGTCATCAAAGTCCATAGCTCCAGCCCTAAAACATCGCTCCACATAATTCTGATAGATCTCCCCTAGTCTGGGTCTTTTAGCCATGGCGTCCGTTTCCATGAGCTCAGGGTTGTTGAAATACGCTTTAACGGTAATCAGACTGTTTTTATAGGAAGATATTCTGTTCTGAATCTGTTTGTACTTGTATAACTCAGTATCCAGCCCCATTTCTTTAATGATGGAGGAAATAAGTCGTTGTGAATCTTGAGTGTCGTAGATGGTAAAATTATTCGGGTAACCCAATCGATGCCCTTCAACGCGCAATAGTTTGGCAAAAACCGAGTGAAATGTACCCATCCAAAGGTTTTTGGCTTCTGAAGCTCCCACCAAAGTAGCTATTCGGTGCTTCATCTCTCTAGCGGCTTTATTGGTAAAGGTCAAGGCCAAAATATTAAACGCGTCTACTCCCTGCTGCATCAAATGCGCCATCCGAAAAGTAAGGACACGAGTTTTACCTGAACCTGCTCCAGCAATCACCATCAGCGGGCCAGTTTTGTGCAGAACCGCTTCTTTTTGAGCCGTATTTAGTTCGTCTATATAATTTTCCAAAACACCGGGAATTAGCTGTAAAATTAGCCATTATCAAGGCCAACAAAAAACGAATAGTTCATTAATTATAAACAGAACTTTTTAAACAAATCATATTTTGTACATTTCAACAACAAATACATTTTTATGAAAAAATATCTTTTAGGTTTTGCATTGTTTTCTTCTTTATATGGATGGTCTCAAAGCAATCATTTATCGGAACAGACTTATGCTGAAATCGAGCAAAAGGTCATTGATTGGCGTAGGCATTTTCACCAAAATCCAGAACTGTCAAATCGAGAATTTAAAACAGCAGAAGTGATTGCCAAGCATCTAAAATCTCTGGGGCTTGAAGTAGAAACTGGGGTGGCAAAAACAGGGGTTGTTGGAATTTTGAAGGGGAAACACCCGGGTAAGGTTTTGGCCTTGAGGGCTGATATCGACGCCCTTCCTGTTGAAGAGAGAAATGATTTACCTTTCAAGTCAACAGTTAAATCTACATTTTTAGATACTCCGGTTGGGGTAATGCACGCCTGTGGTCACGATACCCATACGGCTATTTTGATGGGGGCTGCAGAATTGTTGAGTAAGCATCGCGATCAGATTTATGGAACGATCAAGTTTATTTTTCAACCTGCTGAAGAAGGACCACCACCGGGAGAAGTTGGTGGAGCACTTGAAATGGTTAAAGAAGGTGTTTTAAAAAATCCGGATGTAGACATCATAGTTGGTCTCCACATTAATTCGCAAACCCCCGTGGGGATGATTCGCTATAAACCAGGAGGAACTATGGCTGCAGCACAGCGTTTTGTGCTTAAAATCAATGGAACTCAAACTCATGGTTCACAACCATGGGCAGGTGTAGACCCCATATTGATAGCAGCTAAAATAATTGATGCCTACCAAACCATTATTTCAAGAGAAAGTGATTTAACCAATGAAGCAGCGGTCATCTCCGTAGGAAAAATAACTGCAGGTGTTCGCTTCAACATTATTCCTGAATCTTGTGAACTCATTGGTACGGTACGCACTTTAGACTTTGGGATGCAAAAACACATCAATCAACGCATGAAAGAGTTGGCTCAGGGAATCGCAGCAGCATACGGTGGTACCGCTGAATTGGACATCCAAAACTCAACATCTATAACGAATAACGATCCTAGTTTAGTGAATGAGTTGCTTCCTACACTTGAGCGAGTGGCTGGGAAAGATCAGGTTGTTTTGTCCAAAGCGACAACGGGTGCAGAAGATTTTTCTTATTTCCAAGAACAAGTCCCTGGATTCTATTTCTTCTTGGGAGGTATGACTCCTGGCAGTACAGGGTCGTACCCGCACCACACGCCAGATTTTAAAATCGACGAATCTGGATTATTGCTGGGTGTCAAGGCGATGACTGAAATAAGCTTGGACTATTTAAGTCAATAGCCAACAATATTTACGAGCTAAAGGCAAATCAATTATGGTTTGCCTTTTTCTTTTTTGCTGCTTCTAGCATGAAGAGGAGAACTGTGGTTTTGGAATTTTTTCTGAGCATAAGCACGTCCTTGTTCCCACCACTGAGCCATTTGTTGCCGATCGAATATAAGCGCATTTTCTGTGAGTTTCGTGGGGGTATAGTAAAGATGTAGCGCCACACCATGGTGTTTGGCCATCACAATTCCCTCAGAGATGTCGTGGGCTTTAATTTGGTCTACCATAAATCCAAACATGTGAATCATCAACGAAAATGGATTGTAGCCTAACACTTTTGTTTTATTCATGTGTTCAGACTCAAGAATAATTACATCAATCTCGGTAGCCCCTCGCCTAATGGCTTCTTGAATCGGGATTAAATTCCCTAATCCGCCGTCTCCATAATCGTAACCGTTTTTTTGAACCAAAGACATAAACGGAACATAATTGGCTGATATCCAGATCCAATCAATAAATTCTTGATAGGTGTAATCACTTAATGCCTTGTATTCAATTCGGTATTTAGACAGATTGGCAGCTGTCACCACAATTTCGGGCCCCTGGCTCTTTAATTGATCAAAATCGTGTACAGAAAAGTTTTTTTCAATGGTTCTTCTAAGCGCGTGACTTTCCCCAAAAGTTCTGCGTCTTCTGAAGAATTGATAGAGCGTAGTTAGGTAGTTGATAGACACATAAGATCGATCTCCTTTTTTGCGCACCCTAAATGGATGAATACTGAAAATATCGCTTTGTTGAATATGGGTGTATATGTGGTGTAGTTTGTCTATTTGCCCTAGTGCCAAGTGAGGTAAAAGCAGGCTACCTGTAGAGGTACCC
>JBEAQS010000032.1:0-5277 GCA_041163765.1 Bacteroidota bacterium
AATTGTGGGGTTTATGACAAACAAGCTTTGGTCTTGGTGAATCACGGTGGGGCTACAGGCGCCGAAATGTGGGCTTTGGCTCAAGAAATTCAAGAAGCCGTTCGAGAGAAATTCGGGGTAGAGATTTCACCCGAAGTACCTATTTTTTAGCGGGGCGTGATTAATTTGTATCTTTGCGGAAAGTATTTTTTATGAAGTTAGCTTTGGTAACTATTGGGCTTTTGGCCCTGGCATTTGCGGGTATAGCTGTGAAAATATGGGCCAAAAAAGAAGGTAAATTTGCCGGCACTTGCGCCAGTCAAAGCCCCTTTTTAAACAAAGAGGGTGCTGCTTGCGGTTTTTGCGGGAAACTTCCCGAGGAGCAAGAATGTAAAAAAGATCAGGTATCTGCATAAATGTCTGCCAAACAAACTCCTTTTGTTTTGAGCACAGCTATTGAGCAAGCCTGTCAAGGATCTCAAAAAGCGTTTAGCGCACTACTCCATCAATACTGGGGAGAGGTGTATTATTTCCAACTCAAACAGACGCAAAACGAATACGACGCTGAGGACATTTGCATGCAGACATTTGCCCAAGCCTTTGACAAAATACATACTTATAAACCTGAATACGCATTTAATACTTGGCTGTTGACCATCGCCAAAAATCTGCACATTGATTGGTTGCGCAAAAGAAAGAATTCAGCTTTTGATCCAGCGGTTACTGACCGCGAACAATCCGCCAGGCAATTGGCCGATGAAAGTCCAACAGCTGAGGATGAACTGATCACTCAGCAAAATTTAGCGGCGTTGCTCGCTGAACTAAAAAAGCTAAAGCCCCATTACCAAGAGGCGATTCAATACCGTTTTTTCCAAGAAATGAGCTATCAAGACATGGCTGAATCCTTGGGTATTGAAGTGAATCTGGCCAAAGTCAGGGTGCTCAGAGCCAAACAATTATTGGCAGATTTACTAAAGACCAAACCTTAGCGACTAAATATCCCTGAATATTTGGACAAGGGTTTCGGGTGGTGTAATTTTGCGTAAAATTATTGGCCATGTCTACAGCCCCAACTACTGCTGCAACACCTGTACAAACCCATGTGGGTAAACCCAAATGGATAAGAGTTAAGCTGCCCACGGGTAAGAATTATACCCAGCTCCGAGGATTGGTCGATCAGTACAAACTCAACACCATCTGCACCTCAGGCTCCTGTCCCAATATGGGCGAATGCTGGGGTGAAGGTACCGCCACATTTATGATTTTAGGTAACACGTGTACTCGATCTTGTGGATTTTGTGGCGTAAAAACAGGTCGCCCAGATCAAGTAGACTGGGAAGAGCCTGAAAAAGTGGCCCAATCGATTAAAATCATGGGCATTAAACACGCCGTGATAACCTCTGTAGACAGGGATGATTTAAAAGATATGGGATCTATTCTTTGGGCTGAAACCGTACAAGCCATCAGGAGATTGAATCCAAACACCACTTTAGAGACCCTAATACCTGATTTCCAAGGGATCCACAAACATTTAGACCGAATTGTCGCTGTTGCTCCAGAGGTCATTTCCCACAACATGGAGACCGTCAAGCGTTTAACCCGTGCCGTGCGCATTCAAGCGAGGTACGAACGAAGTCTAGAGGTGCTACGCTATTTGAAAGAAGCTGGAGCCAAAAGAACAAAAACCGGTATCATGTTGGGACTTGGGGAAACCCGTGAAGAAGTGATCGAAACCTTGCATGACCTGAGAGCGCATGAGGTAGATGTGGTTACTTTAGGCCAATACCTTCAACCTTCCAAAAAACACTTGCCTGTAGTTGAATACATTACGCCAGAGCAATTCAAAGAGTACGAAACTATCGGGCTTGAACTAGGTTTTAGACACGTGGAAAGCGGGGCCTTAGTCCGTTCGTCCTACAAGGCTCAAAAGCATATTCTTTAACAGAGCACTGCTTGGTTCATCCATATAGTGTGCTACACCAACAGCATACCAGTTTTCGTATAACCCAAGCCACTTAACCGAATCTTTTTCGGTAGTCAATACACAGCGTCCTCCCAGTGACTGAAAATCAGACGCACTATAGCTGTGGTGGTCGCTAAAGGACCGGTGCTCCCCGTTCCATCCCAAGGACTTTAAGTAGTCAACCAAGGGCGTTGGATCAGCAATACCCGTCACCAACACCGGATTTTGCAGTAGCAAATCCGCCAGAGTCCGTGTGCCCAGAGGCCCTGAAACAGTGGTGTTATAGCGCAACTGCGCAAACAACAAAGCCTGACCTATCGGTACATTCATCGCTGCACGCCATTGTTTTTGTACCGTCTGGTTGGGGAAATAAGGGGATTTAGTCACCACAACCACCTCTGCTCTTTGGGCAGCTGAACGGATATCCCTCAATGACCCCCAGGGAAAAAGATGATCTCTATGGAAGGGCTTGTTCCAGGTCGTGAGCAATATATGCGCATGAGGCACCAACGACCTGTGTTGAAAGGCATCGTCCAGCAACACCAAATCAGGCTTGATGTGTTGTTCTAAAAACCTCATCCCAGACACCCGTGAAGCGGAGCATACTAACTCCATATCGGGAAACTTACGGCGTAAATCAGCCGCCTCATCCCCTAATTCACGAGGACCATCCCCTGGTTGAGCATGCCATAAACCTTTGGTTTTTCTCCCGTACCCGCGAGTGAGCACCGCTACTTTTAGATCTTTTGGCGCTGCGTGAATCAAGTAGTGCACCATGGGGGATTTGCCGGTGCCGCCCAAACTCAGGTTGCCTATGGCTATACTAGGGGTATTAAACCTATGCGAAGTAAACACACCCCTATCGTAGGCGGCATGTCTAATGCGCAACACAATACCGAATAAAGCCGCCCAAGGGGCCGTCCAAATCATACGGAGGTTCATGCGACAAATCTAGAATAATTATCTTTGACAGACTAAATCAATCCATGAAGGTTCAAGACATTGCCCAACTACTCGATCAACTAGCTCCACTGGAGATCGCCGCAGATTTTGACAACACCGGTTTACTGGTCGGAGATCCAGAAGCCTCGGTGGAAAAAATACTCGTCGCTCACGATGCGTTGCCCGAAGTGGTATTAGAAGCCCAACGACTGGGGTGCTCCTTAATCGTTGCATTTCACCCCATTATATTTACTGGAGTCACCCACCTAACCCCCCATGATTACGTGGGTAAAGCGGTTACCCTGGCTGTGGAACATAAAATTGCGATTTTCAGTATGCACACCGCTTTAGACCAAGTTATTCACGGGGTAAATGCTCCATTGGGTGAAGCACTGGGATTGTGTGAACGAGAAGTATTGGCCCCCACACGTATTCACCCCATCCACGGCCCCATTGGGTTTGGGCAAATAGGGACGTTACCAAAAGCGCTCTCAGAAATTGAATTCCTGGATTTGGTCAAACGCCAACTGGGGACACCTACGCTCAAACACAGTGATTTAACCCATCGAACGATCCGGCGAGTGGCTGTTTTAGGAGGTAGTGGAGCTTCGGGTATTCATGCAGCAATGGCTTGTGGTGCTGACGCCTTGGTCACTGGAGATTTAAAGTACCATGACTACTTTAAGGCTGAGGGAAAAATACTGCTCATCGATGCTGGGCACTATGAGACAGAGCAGTTTACAAAAAAGCTAATAGTTGACTTTCTTAAGAAAAAAATCCCTAATTTTGCCATCATTTTATCGGACACAATTACAAATCCCATCAAGTATTATTGATCATGACCAAAAAGAGCGAAGTAACCGTTGAAGAAAAGCTAAGAGCATTGTACGACGTGCAGTTAATCGATTCAAGAATTGATGAAATCCGCAACGTACGAGGTGAATTGCCTCTTGAAGTAGCGGACTTAGAAGATGAAGTACAGGGACTTACTACACGACTTGACAAACTCAAGTCTGACTTAGACAGCATCACTGATCAAATCGCTGAAAAAAAGAACTTGATTGAAGCTTCCAAAGCAGCGATCAAAAAATATACCGAGCAACAAAAAAATGTGCGCAACAGCAGAGAATTCAATGCCTTGAGCAAAGAAGTTGAATTCCAAGAGCTTGAAATCGAATTGGCTGAAAAGCACATCCGTGAGTTCAAAGCGCAAATCGAGCACAAAAAAGAAGTCATCGAAACTTCTACCGAAAAACTTGCTGAACGCACGGAGCACCTCAACCACAAAAAATCTGAACTCGATGCGATTCTCGCTGAGACAGAAAAAGAGGAAAAAGCCTTAGTGGCCAAATCTGAGGAGCTTCAAACTCAAATCGAAGAGCGTTTGTTGGCGGCATACCACCGTATACGAACCAAAGTAGTCAATGGCTTAGCTGTTGTGGCGATTGAGCGAGGAGCTTCAGGAGGATCATTCTTTACTATTCCACCTCAAGTACAGGTAGAAATCGCTGCTAGAAAGAAAATCATCACCGACGAACACTCAGGCCGTATTTTGGTTGATTCAGTTCTAGCTGATGAGGAACGCGAAAAAATGGAAGCGTTTTTTGCTACCCTGTAATAGAATCAGTCTTAAGTACAAATAAAAAAGGGGGACCGCTGCGTGGTCCCCCTTTTTTATAGTTATGGAAAGAATTATGCTAAGATTCCGTCCACAATACCGTATGCAATCGACTCTTGGGCATCCATCCAATAATCACGGTCAAAATCTTTCAGCACCTTCTCAACACTTTGACCACAATTTTGAGCTAAAATCTCTGCGCTCAACTGTCTCGTCTTGATAATTTCTTTAGCTTGAATTTCAATATTTGACGCTTGTCCACGAGCACCGCCGCTGGGCTGGTGAATCATTACCCGAGCATGCGGCTGGATAAATCTTCTACCTGGAGCACCTACGGATAATAAAATTGATCCCATAGAAGCGGCCAACCCACTGCAAATAGTAGAAACAGGGCTCTTAAGGGATTTGATGGTGTCGTAAATAGCAAATCCAGAGGTAACATAACCGCCTGGACTGTTGATGATTAACTGTATTTCTTCCTGTCCGATCGCATCTAAATAAAGGAGGCGATCGATGACATGTTTGGCAGAATCATCATCTACTCCACCCCACAAAAACACTTTTCTCTGATCAAGCATAGCTTGATCTAACTGATCTTGAATTCTACCTTTTTTAGTACTCATGGAAATTTATATTGAATCTCAAAGGTACATAAAACCCAGGGATCATAAAAAATCAAGGGGCAAATCACCGCTGTTTTTTATCTATTTTTACACCCTGAAAAACAGAAAATGAAATCACTTGGGCTGATCTTAAGGCACCGCAGATATTTTGC
>JBEAQS010000033.1:0-3999 GCA_041163765.1 Bacteroidota bacterium
TAATTTATTGGGTATCCCCATAGCCGCCGGTGTGTTGTATCCCGTGTTTGGCTGGTTGCTCTCTCCGATGATTGCCGCTGCAGCCATGAGCTTTAGCTCGGTTACCGTGATTGCCAATGCTTTAAGGTTAAAACATTTTTTTAATTATGCTCATCAATAGACAACAACAGCGCTGGGTGCGTAAGACACATAGATTTATGGGGCTTTTCTTGGGGGTGCAATTTTTGATGTGGACCCTGAGCGGTCTTTACTTCAGTTGGTCGGATATCGATCAAATTCACGGGGATGATCTTAAAAAACTTCATCCTGATCACGTGGCGTTTGATTTGCCCCTGTTGGACGCCAAACAATTCGGTATGTCGGTACACGCTCTTTCGCTGAGGAATATTGATGGAGTGCCTTACTATTGGATTAACGATAGTGTATTAGTGGATGCCTACACGGGGCAAATAACTCCTGGAATCAACAAAGATCAAGCTGTAGCGGTGGCACAAGCCCACCTTAAGCCGTTGGGCATGATCGATTCAGTTATTCAAATAGAGGCGGTTGGTCCCCATCACGAAATTCGCGGAGCTGATTTTCCTGTATATGCCGTAGCGTTCCAACATCCAGACCATCCTGTGGCCTACGTTTCCCAAAAGGACGGTCGTTTTTTAAGCATCCGACACCAAAATTGGCGTTGGTTTGACTTCTTGTGGATGACCCATACCATGGATTATCAGGGGCGTGACGACTTCAACACCACCTTGCTTCGGGCCTTCTCATTATTGGGGCTGATAACCGTGCTTAGCGGGTTCGCATTATGGGCAGTTACTACCCCAGTATTCCGAAGAAAAATAAGGCAATGAACCCTTAAGGGTCAGATATTTACCTTTTTTTAAAAATATTTTTTGTGGTTTGTATATCGGTACGTAGAAATATATACATTTGCATCAAATTTGAAAAACAAAAAAACCAAAAACTTAAAACTATTTACCATGAAAAAAATGCTTATGATCGCTGCTATCGCTAGCTTGAGCTTGCTTAGCTGCAAAGGAAACGCTGAACAAGAAGTTGTAGCTGAAGAGGCTATTGAAGCTCCTGCTGTTGAGTCTACTGAAATGGCTGTTGACACTGCTGCTGTTGACACTACTGCTGTTGAGGCTCCAGTTGCTGAAGAAGCTCCTGCTGCTGAGTAATTTCAACCAGCGATTCTGATGAAGAAATCTAGTGTGGTTGTTTTGTTTGCATCTCTAGCTATGCTAGCTTGTAAGCAAACACCGACAGAAAACCCAGAGGTGGTTTCTGAGTCCATGGAAACAGCGATGAATACTGAGGCTAGCTTCGGTGTTCGTGGAAACTGTGAAATGTGCAAAAAGACCATTGAGACGGCTGCTTTAAGCGTGGAAGGTGTAGTTTCGGCTGACTGGAGCGTAGAGGCAAAGAACATCAAAGTTTCCTTTGATGGTACCCGTACCAACCTCGAGGCCATACATCAAGCGATTGCTGCATCGGGCTACGATACGGACCAAGTAAAGGGAAGTGAAGAAGCCTACAAAAGCAATCCTGGATGCTGTCAGTACGACCGCGCCATGGAAATGAGTGTTCCTGGTGAAGCCCCTGTGCAAACCCAAGAATAACTCCTTCTTAAGAACAAATTAAAGTCGCCTTTATGGCGACTTTTTTTTTGCTCCGCTTTTATCCGTCAATAAAAAAGGCGCTCCTTTAGGAGCGCCTTTTCAGTAAATGTACAGCAAGGATGAATTATACAGCAAGTACGCTGTTGTAGTCTCCTGCGTAATCGCTCCACTGAAATCCGTCAGCTTCTTGATCGTTTACGTAAGTTCCGTCCAAAAGATATCTAAATTCAAAAGAGTTATTGGCTGGAAGTTCGATAGTGCTTTTAAACACACCGCCTTTTTGTTTTTTTAGGTCAATAGGCGCATCCCAATTGTTGAATGAACCGATTACTTGAGCAGTTTGTGCCTCTGGACTTTCAATCTGGAAAGTCACTTTGCAAACAGGTTTGCTTTTAAGAAATTGTTTTTTAATTGCCATGATATTTTGTGTTGAATATTGATGCAAATAAATTCAATATCAATTAGTTGGGCAAATAATTTACAATTTAATAACAAAATCTTCCTGAGTGATTAGATATTTTTTTTCAATGTGTATTATTTTGTCAATATAGTGCTGTATTTTATTCCTGAAGGTATTTGACTGATTTTTAGTATTTTTAGCGTAACATCCTAAAAAAATGGCACTATGAAATCGATTCATTTCTTCACCTCCCTTTTTGGTATTTGGGCAGGAATTACGTTAACCCATGCTCAAAAGGTCTATTCCCCAGAGGAGGTCAGTGCGTTCAAGTTATCTACGGCAGATTGGATTAGGAATAATGAGCGTTTGAGTCAGGTCATGGTAGATAAAGTATTTTCATTTGCTGAGTTAGGATTTCAAGAGCAAGCCTCCTCTCAATACTTGACTTCTATATTGGAAAAGAATGGTTTTGAGATTCAGTGGGGATTATCCGGTATCCCTACGGCTTGGGTAGCCACTTGGTCTCAAGGGACAGGGCCCGTTATTGCTTTAGGAAGTGATGTGGATTGTATCCCAAAAGCTTCTCAATATCCAGGTGTGGCGTATCACAAACCTATTGTTGAAGGTGCACCCGGCCATGGCGAGGGCCATAATGCAGGTATTCCTTTGAATATTACGGCTGCATTGGCCGTACAACAGGTGATGAAAGCCAACAAAATTGGGGGAACCTTAATGCTCTGGCCTGGTATCGCCGAAGAGTTAGTTGCCGCCAAGGCGTGGTTTGTCCGGGATGGTGTATTTAAGGGAGTGGACGCGTGTATTTTTACCCACGTAAGTAGCAATATGGAAGTGTCTTGGGGACCAGCTTCTGGTACCGGGTTGATCTCTGTGGAATTTACCTTTGAGGGTGATGCAGCTCATGCGGCAGGTGCTCCATGGAGAGGAAAAAGTGCCGCTGATGCCGTTGAGTTGATGAATGTTGGCTGGAACTATAAAAGAGAACATCTTGACCCATTGAAGCGCTCACACTCAGTCATTTCAGACGGAGGTGATCAACCCAACGTAGTCCCTTCTAAAGCGAGTATTTGGTACTATTTCAGAGATGTCACTTATGAAGGGATTATGGATATGTATCAAGCGGCTCAAAGAATTGCCGAGGGTGCTGCCTTGATGACCGACACCAAAATGTCCTATAAAATTTTGGGAACGGCCTGGCCCAGGCATTTTAACAAAAGTATTGCCGAGGCGATGTACCAAAACATTCAGGCAGTTGGCTTACCTCAGTGGTCAGCTGAAGATCAAGCATTGGCCAAAGCGGTGCAACGTGAGGTGAACGCTAAAAAAGTCGAAGGGTTGGCTATGGAACTGGAGCCGATTGGCCTACCAGCAGCCCAACCTGTGAGTGGTGGGAGCGATGATATCGGCGATGTCTCTTGGGTGGTTCCTACAGTAACCTTGCGTTTTCCATCGAATATTCCTGGATTGCCCGGTCACCATTGGAGCAATGCTATAGCTATGGCTACCCCAATTGCGCATAAGGGGGTAAGTAAAGGAGCTGAGGTAGAAGCGATGACCATCATTGATTTGCTGACACAACCGTCACTTATCAAAGAAGCATGGACGTATTTTAACGAGGTGCAAACGGCTGAAACTAAGTATGAGCCTATGATCCAATCAGATACTCAAGCACCTACCTACCTGAACACCGAAATTGATCAGAAATTCCGCAAAGCGCTTGAGCCGTTTTACTACAACGAAAAGAAATATAAATCTTATCTCGAGCAGTTGGGTGTTCAGTACCCTACGGTTAAGGAATAGTTTGTTCTTGGCTTTTATCGGTTTGAATAAAAATACCCTGTAAAGCTGCGCTGTTGTCCTTCTACCTGGACTTGTAGCACGTAGTAGTACGTGCCCACAGGTAGCGACTCACTGCTTCCTGGAACGGTTCCCGTAAAGTAGTTGCTCGACTGTCCATAGCCT
>JBEAQS010000034.1:0-10061 GCA_041163765.1 Bacteroidota bacterium
AATCAACCGACTATTTTATTGGTCTTGGATAACTTGCGCTATGACCATTGGCTGAGTCTGGAACAACTCTGTGCATCATGGTATGAAAAGTCTGAGGAAACTGTAGTTTGGAGCACATTACCCACGGCAACTGCTTATGCGCGCAATGCGCTTTGCGCAGGTCTGGTTCCCCTATTAATCGCTAAAAATCATCCAGATCTATGGTTAAATGAATGGGATACTTCTGGGAAAAATCTAGCGGAAGCTGAGCTCATCTCTCGCTTAATTCGCGATATGGGTTTGTCTCCAAAATGGTCCTACCACAAAGTGCAAAATCAAAAACAAGGGCTCTCCCTGGTTCAAAAAATCCCACAATGGGCCAAACAAGACCTTACAGTCATCGTCTACAACACCTTGGACAAAATTTCCCATGCCAAAACAGACAATGATTTAGCCAAAGAACTCATTGTCGATGATCGGTCGTATAGAGCGTTGCTTCGGACTTGGTTCACGCACTCACCCTTGAGCAAGATCCTCGAAGTTTCCGCTCAGCACCGAATGAAATTGATGATCACTACAGACCACGGAAGTATTCAAGTAGGACACCCGATACATCTCAAGAGCGATAAAAACATCAATGCAAACTTGCGTTACAAGGTGGGAAAAAGCATTAAAGCACACCCTAAAGAAGCGCTCAATATCCATGAGCCTGAAAAATATGGACTACCTTCCCTAGGTCCAAATCATCAATACATCATCGCAAAAAATGATGGCTTTTTTACCTATCCTCAGCAGGAGCACGAGCATATACAGCACTACAAACAAACCTATCAGCACGGAGGAATGACCATGGAGGAAGTACTAGTTCCTTTTGCCGTATTGATGCCCAAATCTATTAATTGAGGGTATATGCATATATTTGCCCAGCGTTGCATTACGTGAATCATGAAGGCACATACCTATCATCTCAACGACCTGAATCAATCGGCCCAATGGCTGTTAGCTCACGCGCCTAAAGGGGTGGTTTGTTTGAGTGCACCAATGGGTACTGGGAAGACAACATTGGTCAAAGCTGTGATCGCCCAACTCGGTGCCGTTGATCCGGGCAATAGTCCGAGTTTCGGATTAGTAAATCCATACAACAATGCCCAAGGAGAGACAGTAGCCTACCATATGGATCTCTATCGACTAAAAAACTCCGGTGAATTGTGGGAAATTGGCTGGGAAGAATATGCCGAAAGCGGCATCTGGGTCTTTGTAGAATGGCCCGAACTAGCTATTGAAATTATGGATCATCCATACACGCTGGCAAAAATCAGTCAAAACCCAGATCAAAGCCGTACATTAACCCTTGAATACGTGCAACCATGAGTATATCCAACATCCCCTTCTCTCCTTATGAATTGATGCCTCAAGAGGAGAAGTTAGTGCGGGAATCTGTTCCCGGAAAGTTGTTTATTGGACTTCCTAAGGAGTCTAGTATGGAGGAAAAAAGAGTATGCCTGACACCAGATGCCGTGGAATCATTGGTTGCCCATGGGCATGAAGTGTGGGTAGAAGAAGGTGCCGGAGTAGAATCGAGTTTTGAGGATGATGAGTACCGAAAAGCCGGAGCTACCATTACAGTGGATCGAAAAAAAATTTTCTCCTGCCCACTGGTATTTAAAGTATCCCCGCCAACCTTGGAGGAGATTGGCATGATGCAAACAGGCAGTGCTCTTATTTCTGCTTTGCAACTAAAAACAATTGATTTAGCCTACCTCAATGCGCTTAAGACCAAAAAAATTACCGCCATTGCTTTAGAATATTTAACCGATGAAGATGGAAGTCATCCAATGACCCAGTCCTTGGGTGAAATTGCAGGGATTTCTTCGGTTCATATCGCCACGGAATTAATGTCACAAACCCATCAGGGGAAAGGCCAGCTCTTTGGAAACATCAGTGGTTTACCCCCGACAGAGGTAGTCGTTTTTGGCGCGGGTACCGCGGCTACTGCTGCGGCAAAAACCGCCTTGGAATTAGGCGCTCAAGTTAAGGTGTTTGATCATTCGGTAGCTCGATTGCGCAAACTTCAAAACCAATTAAAGCACCCGATCAGCACCTCAATTCTAGACCCAAAAAACATGGTAAAGGCTTTGCGTCGATGCGATGTAGCCATAGGAGCGCTGTGGGGCAAATCAAGAGCCCCAATCGTAGTGAGTGAATCCATGACATCGATCATGAAAAAAGGAGCGGTTATCGTAGATATTGCCATAGATAGTGGCGGCTGCTTTGAAACGTCAGAAGTGACCACTCACGATCAACCGACCCAAACTAAGTACGGTGTTATTCACTATGGAGTGCCCAACATTCCAGCCCGATATCCGAAAACGGCTTCGCTTTCGATGAGTCATATTTGCCTGCCGTTGTTGCTGCATATTTCCGATCAAGGAGGTGTCAGCCAAAGTGTAAAAAATCACGAAGGTTTTAGAAGTGGTGTTTATCTGTACAAAGGCGTCCTTACCCACCAAACAGTGGCAGATTGGTGGGGTATTACCTTTACTCCTATTGAATTATTACTCGTATAATGTCGTTACTAAAAAGAATCGGTTACTACTTAGTTGGTCTATCCATAGGCCTGGTTTTTCTCAGTATTTTTTTCAAAAAAAAATCGGAACAAACAGGCGTCAGTTTTTGCTATCTGCCCAACTGCAGAACCTTAAAGGATTTGCGGGCTAAACCATTAATTTTATCCACCCAAACCAACCAAAGTCTTGAGGAGATGGGGGCTGACACCTTAGACATCAATCATATACTTTTAGAGGGTTCCGTAAACTTTACCTTGAGTGATACCCATTCTGTTCCTTGTAAAACCTACCTAATTGAGGGGGAAATCAACGAAAAAGAAGTGGTGCTAAAAGCAAAAAACTGCCCGGATCAAGTCGAAATTTTATCGATCGAAAAAACGGATTAAAGTTTTCTTCGGTTTATTTCTTTTTGCAACAGAGATAACTCCCTGGATGTTTGCCCTGCTACCGAGGTGTTTTCAGCAGCCCGCCGCATTAAATAGGGCATCACCTCGCGCACTGGTCCAAACGGTAAATATTTGGCAACCCTGTATCCCAAATGAGACAAGTTAAAACTGATGTGATCACTCATTCCGTAAAGTTGAGCAAACCAAATCCGGGAATCCGTTTTGTCTATACCCTGTTGCTCCATCAGGTGCGCAACCCTTAAGGTGCTTTCTTCGTTATGAGTGCCAAAAAAAACAGAACAAACATCGATTTGCGACACTAAATACTGTGCGATATCATTAAAGTTTTCGTCAGTCGCTTTTTTGTTGGGACAAATCGGTGATTTCACCCCTAAATCAAGTGCGCGTTGGTTTTCTTTTTCCATATAGGCACCCCGGACTAACTTTACCCCAATCTTAAACCCTTCGAGACGACCTGTTTCACAAAGGGATACGGCGTATTGTTTTCTATCCCATCGATAGGCCTGTATGGTCTGATATACGATGATTTGATCACGGTTGTATTTGCGCATCATATCCAATACTAGCTGATCAGCACTGTCTTGCATCCAACTCTCTTCAGCATCGATCAATACGGGAAGTGAGTGCTCCGCCGCTAGGCTACATAAACAATCAAAGCGATGAACTATTCTTTTCCATGCTTGCTCTTGTGCGCTCGTCAACTGAACACCTCGAGACTTCAATTCAAACAATTCTATGGAGCCAAGCCCCGTTGGTTTAAACACACCAAAAGGAATTGCAGAACTTGTCGAGGCGTTGATTAAAACCGATGAAATCCGTGTTAAAGCTTCATCAAATGCCGATTCATCAGCTTTCCCCTCAACGGAGTAATCCAGTACCGAAAAAACATTTTTACTCTGTAAATTTTCAATAACCAGACGGCAATCCTGTTCTGAAATACCCCCACAAAACTGTCGAAACACTGTATTTTTGATGATTCCCTCTACAGGAATGTGCCAATCCAACATTTTTTTGGTCATCCAACTTCCCCACCTGGCCAATCCCGGCTGACCTATCACCCTAAATAACCAATAGGCTTTTTTGAGTTCACTATCTGATTTTAAGGCAAATGCTTTTGCGGTATTCTCAAAATTTAGGACCAAAATCGAGGATTTAATAAAGGCCCAAAGATATGCACTAGCTCGAGAAAATAAGAATAAAAATATTCGGTATTTTTGGGGAAATTATCCCTATGCACCCCATTCATACAGCTCAGTCAACAGTCTACTTTAACGACGAAGGATACCAAGCCTTAAGGCTGCTTTGGGCTCAAAAAAATTATGCCTCTGTATTTTTATTGATGGATGAAAACACCCATCAGCACTGTTTGGCACCATTTATGGCTTCATTGGCCTGGGATAAACCCATTGAACTCATCGAATTGCCCTCAGGAGAACAGAACAAGCAATTGTTTTTTTGTCAATCTGTTTGGGAACAACTCTCTGAATTAGGAGCTGATCGAAAAAGTCTTCTCATCAATTTAGGAGGTGGTGTACTCACTGATATGGGTGGTTTTATAGCGAGTTGTTACAAGAGAGGTATCGATTTTGTCAATGTCCCCACTACCCTGCTCTCCATGGTTGATGCCTCAGTGGGCGGGAAAACCGGGGTAGATCTCGGAATGCTTAAAAACCAAATCGGTGTAATCGCCGAGCCCTCTTTGGTTATCATCGACCCTCAGATGCTTGATACTTTAGATCAAAGACAATGGAGAAGTGGACTAGCCGAGATGTTAAAACACGGTCTGATTATGGATGCTTCCTATTGGAATCAATTAAAAAGCATCGACAGTTTTAGTGACCTTATACCCCTGATACACCATTCAGTGGCGCTAAAAGCAGAAGTAACCTCAGAAGACCCTACGGAACAAGGTCGAAGAAAAATACTCAATTTTGGACACACCCTGGGTCATGCCATCGAATCACACTTTCTGGAAAACAATCCAGACAACTGTTTGCTCCACGGGGAAGCGATTGCTGCAGGGATGATTATGGAGGCTTACCTCTCCACTGTGTACACCGGATTAAGCCAGCAAGAAGCAGATGAAATAAAAGCTACTTTAAGAAGCGCGTACGATGTCATTAATTTTCCGGATACCATCCTGCCCAATGTGCTTGAAATCATGCAACACGACAAGAAAAACAGTCATGGAGTAGTTCAGTTCTCCTTGCTAAACAACATTGGAAAATGCACCTGGAATTGCCCGGTTGATCAACAAGAAGTTAAAAAGGCATTTGACTTTTACAAGAATTAAGATCACGCTTACATTTCCTTGAAGATCGTATGCATCAAACGTTTTTTATCGTTTAAGCTTTCTTCAAGAGAGATCATGGTTTCCGTACGGCTGATACCTTCAATATCGTCTATTTTAAATATGATATTCTTGGCGTGATTCGTATCCTTGGCTCTGATTTTGCAAAAAATATTGAACTTGCCCGTTGTGATGTGCGCAACAGTGACATTGGGAATTAAATTAAGTCGCTCTAACACAAATTTAGTTTGATGGGTTTTTTCAAGGAATATCCCCACATACGCGATGAATGAGTAACCTAATTTAATGTAATCTAGCGTTAACGAGGAACCTTTAATAATACCCGCATCTTCCATTTTCTTCACTCTGACATGAACCGTGCCCGCTGAAATCAATAATTTTTTAGCAATATCAGTGAATGGAATGCGCGTATTGTCGATCAACATATCCAAAATCTGGTGATCAATCTCATCTAATTTTATTTTTCCCATGGCAGTGGTATTATTTTAACGGCGAAATTACCAAATATTGGATTGAATTTTTAAAAAATTCAATGATTTGTTGTGAAATATGCAACAGATACTTACTTAATTGAAAGAATTTTGGATGACCGACCAAATATCTGTTTTGGTTTGCAACAACAAATGTTCTTGCGCCAGCAATACATCATAGGTTTTTAATCCCCAAAATGCACTTTCCTCAACCACCTCGGGTGCTGTAGGCACCCAGCTTACCGACCCTTCGATGAGCTTTTCTTCCAATGTAATGGCCAATGCTTGACCAGGCTTCCACATCGAATTTAAACGATATGGGTTTTTGATTAAAACATCGACGTACTTCTTTTCGTTTTGAGGAATCGCTAAATATTGATCGACATCCTGGTAAACAAATAATTCAAAGCAAATACTGTTAATCGCTGTGTACAGCGATAAACAAACTAAGGCTCTAGTATTTGTTCGCTGGTAGTCATCTGTATAATGACCCGCCTCAAATAAAATAGTGGGGGTACCTAAGGTTTGAAAGGTATCGCCTACGCAATTGATATTGTACGCGTCATCATACCTACCTACACCATGAGGAATATAAGATTGCAGCCACTCATTGATATCGACAATGACTTGCATTGCCTTAGCTCGATGATCCGGAACAGATAACTGTTCATCCGCTGCAGGGGCTAAAAAAGACATCGTGGCTGGGACTTGATAATTTCCTACATTATAGATAGTACGTTGATCGTGTAGGTTAAAGCAGAAACTTGGTGACCAATCATCATATAAAGATCTGAGTAGTTTGCTTTCCGGTTGCGATACAAGTTGTGCATCTCGGTTTAAATCAACACCAGCTGCATTACTTCTGGTGTAGGCATATGCACCATCTGGATTTAAAACGGGTATAACACATAAAGTACACATTGACTTGATTTGTCTTGTCCACTCTGTATCCTGATCCAATAAACGCATAAAATCTAAGAGACCACGTGTAGTAGTAGACTCATTTCCATGCATTTGAGACCACATAAGCAGTTTTTGAGGTCCTTGACCCCAAGTCCACGAATAGACAGGTCGATTTTCTACAGAGTATCCTAAGGTATTTTGCTTCCAAGAATCACTAAGCCCTGAAGTGATTTGATCAATTTGATCCTGGGTAAGGTAGCGTTCATCGATACCCGGCGCTTTGATTTTAGAATAATTAAACTCTTTGATTTGCATGAAAGTTATTTCTGGCAAAAATACCTAATTAATCCAAGCATTTACTGGCTATTGACAGTCATTGAATGTGTTCTATGTGGTTTACATTTGTAAATCACAAATGTAAATAAACATTGTATATTGTTATTATTCAGCAGATTAAATAGATCAATATGAACCTTTAGTAGATATCAATATTATATAATTATTTACTTTTGTTATCTTTGATAAAACCGTTCAAATCCATGGATATTCAACAAAAAGTGCACCAAATCATGACAAAATATGGGTGCTCCCCTGCTCAGTTTGCAGACCAGTTAGGCGTACCTAGATCTTCCATCTCACACTTAATGTCTGGAAGAAATAAGCCGAGTCTGGAATTTATCCGAAAATTGATCGCTAGTTTTCCAGAAACCGACTTGTATTGGTTGCTGGATGTGTCAGAACCCAGCGACTCCAAATCAACATTTGCTGACACTCCAACAGAGCAAACACACTGGTCGTTGTTTGATCAAGAAAATATACATCGCGAAAGCGAATTGCTCCCCAAGGCCAACCAAGCTGATTCATGGGGCAGTGATAACCGAAAAGAATCTACCCCTGCAGCACATAAACCTGTGCGTGTAGTTCTTTTTTATGAGGATGGCACCTTTGAAAGCTTTCAAAATTAAATCCAATAGTTTGTACCAATTTGTACATTTACCTCATGAAACTATTTTTATACTTGGTTGTGTTTGTGTTCCTCATCGGATGTCAACCCCCACAAAGAAATTGTACCGAATTTAAAAACGGAGAATTCACCTTTACCGCTCTAGTCGGCGGAGTAGAAAAAACCACCTCGTTTACCAGAAATGATTTATGGGAGGTTTCTACCTACGACGGTGTTATCGACTCCGCTTCAGTGCGATGGATCAATGATTGCGAGTATGTAGTGCAATCCCTGAATAAGGCAAATCCACAAGCAAAACCAATACACATTAAAATACTAAGTACCGACCCAACTGGATACACTTTTGAATATTCCATGATTGGAAGCGCAAAAAAACAACGTGGTAAAGCCACTAAACATTAATTTATGTTTGATATTTTCGCTAGTGCAGATGCTTGGATAGCTTTACTAACACTCACTTTTTTAGAGATCGTGTTGGGTATTGACAACATCATCTTTATCTCAATTGCCGCTGGAAAACTCAGCGGCAAAGCAAAAGCCAAGGCCATAAACATTGGGCTTTTACTCGCCATGGTCAATAGAATTATTCTTCTTTTTGGAATCAGTGTATTGACTTCATTGAAAACCGCTTGGTTTCATATAGACTGGGGATGGATTTCTGGAGGTGTTTCTGGACAAGCAATTATTTTGTTTTTGGGCGGTTTGTTTTTATTGTACAAAAGCACCCGAGAAATTCATGAGAAAATTGAGGATAAAGGACATCAGGAGGCCGCTTTGGAGAAAAAACAATCTACTTCATTTAGCTCAGTCCTCTGGCAAATCATTGTCATTGATTTAGTCTTCTCCGTCGACTCCATTTTAACTGCCATTGGGATGACTAATGGGATTTCTCCTAATCCTATAGACGCATTGATGCTCATGGTAATCGCCGTGGTGGTTTCTGTAGGGATAATGATGCTGTTTGCTCGTGCAGTTGGTGATTTTGTGGGAAAACACCCTACAATTCAGGTATTGGCCTTATCCTTTTTGATTTTGATTGGCTTCATGTTAATCACAGAAGCAGCACACTTATCTCACGCAGTGGTATTTGGTCAAAGTATAGGTGCTATACCTAAGGGTTACTTGTACTTTGCTATAGCTTTTTCATTAGGTGTTGAATTTATCAACATGAAACTGCGTCCGAAAAAGTGAGGCTAAAATAAAGTAATCTGCTCCCCAAATTCAGGAAGATCTTGATCATTCGGGCTAATCCCTTCGTTTTCAGTGATCACTGGATCTTCAGGCTCTAGTTCATCTTCATCTTCCTGTGGAACATAGGCCAATGGCTCTTTAAGCGCTGTAGATTTCAGATCAGCCTTAGTCAGCATGTTGCCCATAGCCTTAATCCCTTTCACCCCAATAAACTCGTCCAGTGCGATAGTTTCCGCCGGTTTCACCTCTTTTCCTCGTTCTTTGGCATACACCAATTCAACCACGGGTCGCCAATCAGTGGAAACAAGCTCTAGGTATGAGTCGGGATGATCCGAGATGATCAGCTCTTCTTTAACCGGTTGATCTACCACAAAACGTTTGACATAAAACAATTGTTTGGCCCCCTCATAGTAGATGACAGAAATAGGTTTTTTTGGATTCCATTGTTCCAATACAATCATATTTTCCTCAAAATGAAGCGACAAATCCGGCGAAACTGTCTTTAATATTCCTTTTTGATTGATCAATAAAAGCAGGTCATTTCCTTTAAAGGCGCCCAATAACGTACCTCTACCATCCACATTGAGCCTTTGCACCACCTCGTCAAACCAAATATTCCTCGGCTTAAGCGTAGACATCCCTTTTTCCTTGAGTTCTATACGTTTTACGGCATATTTGGTGACCGTATTTCCTTTGGACTCTCTTCCTTTGATCAGGATCTCTGAAAAATCAAGGTCCCACCTCAATTTTTTTATCGTCCCCATAGCCCTGAGTTGCACAGTGATTACCTCAGCTTCCCCATTAGGGTTTGCTGAAAAGTAAAGCACTTCAGATCCCGCTTGACCCGTCGTTAATTCGTAAGGCTTATCTCTAGTGACTCCGGTTACCGTAAATCGCTTGATGTATGATGCGCCCTTTAAACCGTCGCGGTAGACCATATTGTACACCGTTCTTGTGTCCTTCTTTTTAAACACAGCCACATGAATAATGTCCTTGCCGACAAATGTTTTTGCATCGACCTTAGTCACGGTCATTTTTCCCTCTCGGGTGAATACAATAATATCATCTATGTCGCTGCAATCAGCCACATACTCATCCTTTTTAAGTGACGTACCGACAAAGCCTTCCTCCCGATTAACATATAATTTAGCGTTTCTATTGACTACTTTGGTTGCTTCAATGTCATCAAACACCCTGATCTCGGTTTGTCGCTCGCGACCTTTGCCGTAGGTAGCTTTTAGTTGCTTAAAATAATCAACCGCATAGTCG
>JBEAQS010000035.1:0-5495 GCA_041163765.1 Bacteroidota bacterium
CTGAGGATTGCCCAACAATTCAGTCAGTGGATCGTCTTCTCCAGCAGGCGCATAATCACTGATGGGCAATCCTAAATCTAAGGACAATATGGAACCATCTTCAATAGCGGGAACACCTCCTTCTGAAGAAGCTGAAATGCCCACTAAGGCTACCAACATGATGATACCGATAAAAAAAGAGGTGAAAATAGCCAGTAAAGTAGCTAGGTAGGATTTAAAAAAAGACATGGCGTTGAATTTGATTTTCAAAGATAAGGATTATCCTTTTTTTCCGACCTTTGAGCTTGATGAATCCCCTCAACCAACGCGTTTATTTTTCCTTGGGCAGCAACCTTGGCGACCGACAGATTTTGCTGCAACGAGCCCTATACCAGATCGGCCAAGAAATTGGGCCCATTGGTGCAGTTTCTAGTCTCTATCAAACACCTGCCGTTGGATTTGAAGGGCCTGATTTTCTCAACTGTTGTTTGTGGGTCACCACAACGCTATCTCCAGAGGATCTTTTAGCGATCACCCAGAAAATCCAATCCACACTGGCCAGGACTCCAAAAGTTCCTGGACAGGGGTATACGTCACGAACCATCGATATTGATATTATATTCTTGGGTTCGGTCATTTGGGAACAACCAGAACTAGTCATTCCACATCCTAGAATGCAGGAGCGACAATTTGTGTTGTCCCCACTGGCTGAAATTGCCCCGGAAATTATTCACCCCAAGCTGCACCGTTCCGTAGCTGAACTCATGCGTGAATGCTCGGATCAGGTGATGCCTAAAAAATGGGCGGAACAACTCCACTTGGAGGAGCGATTGGAATACACAGGTATTCGACATTTAGCGATCGAAGGGAATATCGGTTCTGGCAAAACCAGTTTAGCTACAGCAATTGCTCGAGATTTTAATGCGGCACTTGTGCTGGAGCAGTTTGCGGATAATCCCTTTTTGCCTCAATTTTACGAAGAACCCGAGGTATACGCATTTGCTTTGGAGATGTCGTTTTTGGCGGAACGATATCAACAGTTTAACGACCAAATGGCCCAAAAAGAACTGTTTAAAGATTTTGTGGTCAGTGACTACGACATCCACAAATCGCTGATATTTGCCCAAATCACCCTCCGGGAAGAAGAGTATAAGCTCTACAGAAGATTCTTCCAAATGATGTATGCCCAGGCTCCTGGGCCGGACACCTACGTGTTTTTACACCAAAATACAGAGCGTTTACTGTCCCAAATCGAACAAAGAGGAAGGGAATACGAGCGAGGAATAGGCGCCGATTACCTGGAAAAAATCAACCAAAGTTATCACAGATACCTAACCTCAACCCCTGCGCCGGGTAGATTAGTGTTGGATGTTTCCACTGTTGACTTTGTTCATAATGCGGATGACTACCGGTGGATTACCCAAAAAATATTTGATCACGTGATCCGATCAACCCCTTATCAATCAACTATTTAAAACAAAAAAGCCCAGTAAAACTGGGCCTTCATTTGGTTGATTAGTTTAGGTTTAGTTTGATAAACTTACTGCAATTAAAGAAATTGTGTTTAAAAATCCAAATTCTTTACCGCTTATGCGCTGACCATTGTCGAGCGCATTCCCACAAAATGATCCCCGCGCTGACCGACACATTTAGCGAATGTTTGGTCCCCCATTGAGGGATTTCCAACACCCCATCACACAGCTCAATAACTGACTGTTGAACGCCATCGACTTCATGGCCCAAAATAATCGCCTGTGGTTTGTCTGGATGCATCATCCAGTCTCCTAACCTGTGAGATTGGTGCGCCTGTTCGAGCGCCCAGATTTGACACCCTTGCTCGCGTAGCTGGACCACAGCATCGTGAGTATCGCCGACATATCGCCAGTCTACGCTTTCGGTAGCTCCTAGGGCGGTTTTATGTATGTCTTTGTGGGGAGGTGTTGCGGTAATGCCGCACAAAATAATTTCTTGGACCAAAAAGGCGTCGGCACTGCGAAAAACAGACCCTATATTGTTGAGCGAGCGCACATTGTCCAGCACCACGACCACAGGCATTTTTTCTGCCTGTTTAAACCCGGCTACCTCAAGACGAGGCAATTCCTCCATTTGGCGTTTGACAAAGCGTTGATTCATCGGATAAATTCGTTTTGAGTTTGGGCGGAGCCGTTGAAAAATAGTACTTTGGTGCTTGGTTTTCCCAGACCATCTCCTGGGGCAAATGTACACAGAAATCACCAATACTATGGCCCACAAAGCCACGCCTTCACAGAAAACAAGTCCTTTGATGCAGCAATACAACGGCATCAAAGCCCGCTATCCCGATGCGCTTTTGTTGTTTCGGGTAGGTGATTTCTACGAGACTTTTGGGCAAGACGCCATCAAGGCCGCAGGCATCTTGGGTATTGTACTCACCAAGAGAAATAATGGCTCCGACCAAACAGAACTGGCTGGCTTCCCGCATCATTCACTCCAAACCTACCTGCCCAAACTGGTTCAGGCTGGACTAAGGGTCGCTATCTGTGACCAATTGGAAGATCCCAAAACCACCAAAACCATTGTTAAGCGAGGAGTCACTGAATTGATCACCCCTGGGGTAGCCTTAAATGATGATTTGCAACAGCCAAAAAATCAACGCTTTCTAGCGGCCGTTGTCCCCGATAAAACCCAGTGGGGGCTGTCCTTTTTGGATATATCCACGGGGGAATTTTTGCTGGCACAAGGCAGCAGTCAGGCGATGGAACAACTTTTGCATCGGTTAAAGCCCGCTGAAGTACTGATCCCCAAACAGCAAAAAAGAGGGCTGATGGATCAGTTAGGCCATGCCTTTCACTATTTTGCGATGGATGACTGGGCCTTTTATCCTGAAGGTGCCCGCGAAAAGCTGACTCAGCATTTTAAAACTGCCTCCCTAAAAGGCTTTGGTGTGGAAGATGCCCCTGTAGGTATCACTGCTGCCGGTGTCATCCTTCACTACATCGACCAAACTCAGCACCACAAAATAAACCACATCAACCAACTCAAACGACTTTCGACGACCAACCATTTGTGGATGGACCGTTTTACGTTGGAAAACTTGGAGGTATTGGCCCCAAAAACAGCACAAGGGGTTGCTCTGTACGAAGTTTTAGATCACACGGTGAGCGCCATGGGCGGTAGAATGTTGCGCCGTTGGTTGGCTTTTCCGCTTGTCGACATACCCGCTATTGAGGCCAGACATGAGGTCGTTGACGCATTGGTTAACGATGGAACATTGCTCCATAATTTAAGAGAACAACTCAGGCAATTACCTGATTTAGAACGACTAGCCTCAAAAACCGCCACACAAAAAATCGGCCCCAGAGAATTGAGAGCACTCGGGGAGGCCTTGGGGCAAATCCCCTCCATAGAATCCTCCTGGACACACACCAAAATCGCGCAGTTCATGAAAGGGCCAGATGCTTTAGTAGCCCTGAATGAGCTCAGCCAACTGCTGCTTACCCAACTCAGCGACCAGGCCCCTACGTTCTTGGGCAAAGGTCCCGCCATTGCCTCAGGGGTTGACCCTCAATTGGACGAGCTCCGGGGATTGGCGACCAACGCCAAGGAATATCTGCAAAAAATGGCAGAACGCGAGGCGGCCCGCACAGGAATTACCAGCCTCAAAATTACAGCCAACAACGTATTTGGGTACTACATCGAAGTGCGCAACACCCACAAAGACCGGGTGCCCGAAGATTGGATTCGAAAACAAACCTTGGTCAATGCCGAACGGTACATCACCGAAGAACTCAAAGAGTTTGAAGCCAAAATTTTTGGGGCTGAAGCGCAGATCGACCAACTTGAACAGATGCATTTTGCTCGACTGGTTCAAGAGTCCATACAATACATACCTCAGATCCAACAAAATGCGGCCGCGTTAGCTAGGCTTGACTGTCTGTGCAGTGCCGCACATGCCGCCATCCAACACCATTATTGCAAGCCCCAACTCAATGAAAGCCATGAACTCAACATTGAACTGGGACGTCATCCGGTGATAGAACAGTATTTGCCTCCTGATCAGCCTTACATTGCCAATGATGTGTTCTTGGACAGAGACACCCAGCAGATGATGATGATCACCGGGCCCAACATGAGCGGTAAGTCCGCGCTATTGCGGCAAACAGCCCTGATCTCCATCATGGCTCAAATCGGTTATTTCGTACCTGCCCAAAAAGCGGTATTGGGTATCTTGGATAAAATTTTTACCCGTGTAGGCGCTAGCGATAACATCGCTCTTGGCGAATCCACCTTTATGGTTGAAATGCATGAAGCCGCATCGATTGTCAATAATTTATCTGAACGCAGCTTAGTACTACTCGATGAAATCGGGAGAGGAACGAGCACCTACGACGGTATTTCTATCGCTTGGGCCATAGCGCAGTTTCTACACGAACACCCCACACGGGCAAAAACCTTATTTGCCACGCACTACCACGAACTCAATGAAATGGAAAACCAATACCAGCGAATCAAAAACTTCCATGTTTCTGTGGAGGAGCGGGTAGATCAAGTGCTTTTTCGCAGAAAATTAAATCCTGGAGGAAGTGCGCATAGCTTTGGTATCCACGTAGCCAAAATGGCTGGAATGCCACAAGCGGTCATCCATACGGCTCAAGAAAGACTGAGGCTACTGGAACAAAACCAGGGAAACACAAAGCCTCAACCAGCTGGCCCAGTGAGCAAGTCTAAGAAATCGACGGAGGATGAGCCAGCCATGCAATTGAGTTTTTTCCAACTAGACGACCCAACCCTTTTGGCCATCAAGGAACAACTCATCGATACGGATATTGATCGACTCACTCCTTTGGAAGCACTCAACAAACTCTCGAGCATCAAGAAAATGCTCCAAGGAGGACAATAACCCTTTTTTTCATTCTTTTTTTCTTGACAATTTTATCAAATGGTGTACATTTGCATCCGCATCTGAATTGATGCTCGTTCTTTGTTTGCGAAAATAGCTCAGTTGGTAGAGCGCCACCTTGCCAAGGTGGAGGTCGCGGGTTCGAATCCCGTTTTTCGCTCAATTACCTTACACTTCGGTGTAGAGGCTCGAGTGGTGGAATCGGTAGACACGTTGGACTTAAAATCCAATGGCCATTAGGCTGTGCGGGTTCAAGTCCCGCCTCGAGTACAAAATAACCCTGTAAGTCATTGATTTACAGGGTTTTTTATTTTAATCCCGTCAAATTTGTACGGTATTTGTCGGGTAAATTACCGTTTAGCGAAGATTGCCCTTTATTTGATGGCGCATCACCATTCCCATTTTGCGCAGGAGCTTTGATTTATTCAGCGCGTCCCACCAATTACCACTCATCGAAAAAATCCATATTAAAATTATGTAAGTCATATTTTTAGCGGTTTGCACATTTTGATGTGCAACTCGTTGGATGCATAGAATTGTACTTTTATTCTTGATGGGGTTATGGACCCAGTGGGTATTGGCCTAATGGAGATGGCAACCCTTCGGATGCGTATGATGCAGATAACGACGGTATCGC
>JBEAQS010000036.1:0-3887 GCA_041163765.1 Bacteroidota bacterium
TTATACACCTTTAAGACGGCGGGTTAAGCAGTTATCCCAAATCAACGGCCACCCGTCTCTTTAGGTGAGTTTACGATCGCTTCTAAAAGTGCTTGATCGATGAATTGGGCGGTATATGTAGCCCCTTCGCCAGTTATTTTACCGAAGAATGACCTCATGTGGTTACGGCTGCCTTTGGAAAGGTTTTCGTAGACCAGGGTAATGTCTTGGTTGTCCACTTGGGTGAGCATCTGAGCTAGGTCGTACAAATCAAGGTCCTCTATGGTGGCACCAACCTGGTAAGCGGCGAGTAAGGATTCGCTGCCTTGAGCGACAAGGGAATTGTATAAATCCTGAAGTTCTTGGTTTTCAAAGACCCCTGGTCCATTAGTGTCCACCGGATCTATCAGGCCGTATTTTTCAATCAGTGATCCAACAGCGGCCATGTGGGTGGATTCGCTTTGACCAATGTTGTTAAAAATGTTTGTCCCGTATTTTTGGTACAAGAACAAGTACACGTCTTGGGCGAGCTTCTCCTCCTCGCGCAAGTGCATCAATCCAGAGATTTCCGCATCGCTCAGCGATTCTTGAGGTAGCTCAGCTATTTGAGCGTTTAGATCATTTAACGCCCATTGTTCTTCCGTGTTGTTGTCTAATACATCCGCATTGCTGCATCCAATCTGTGTAATGGCCAATGTTCCCCAAAGCGCCACCTTAAGTGTTGAAATTGTTTTCATATCCATGATTTTTATGATATGAAGGTACGATTGGCGTTGGTCTTTAGAAGTAACCCAGGTTACCCAATCGATCTATTCCTGGCAAGCCCTTTGGTACTCAGTCCAGTTTTGGGTAGGGGTTTCGTTGGGGAAGTAAAAGCATTTTTTTGTTCCATCGCCAAAGGAGACGTGTTTCCAGAACCCTGTAGGTACGTGGGCTCCTGTAGGCAGGACCAAGTGACCAGTCTCGAAAACAGGTTCGTCTTTAACTGTGATTTCGGCGCCTTGATCTGCCCATTCGCGCACGGCAGCTTCAAGCTCTGCCCATTCGCCACGGTTGAGGTCGTCGAGTTGTAAGGCGCAGTTTAGGTAGGAAAAAGTAGCGGTCAGGTTGGCACTGCTGTCGCTGAAGTCTGCGGCCGGAGCCATGTGGCCTTTGTCCCAAGGATTGGCGTAGTAATCCGCATCGTCTGAGGTGTGAATGTCTTTCTCTGTGTAAAAATTCATCCCCGCGCGATCTACGTTCTTGGGCACACTGCGCACGGGATAGATTACCCAGTTGGGTTGTTCGTATTGTTCGTTATAGGAAACCTGAAAAATGCCGCGATCTACCATTACCTCTGTTCTCAGCACGCGAGGCGCAGGTTCTGCTGCAGCCTCAGAGGTACATTGTACTAATCCGAGCAAAGCAAGCCCGGCAAATACCCAGACAACACCAAATTTCTTTGATTGAGTGAGATACATTTTTAAATGTTTAAACGCAGCTCAAATTTACTATCTCTGAGGTTTCTTTGGTGTTAAATCTTTCTGATTTCCTCTGAATGGGAGACACCTATAGATTTAACCGATGAGGATATTGGCGTTTTCTATGAAACCTAAGTAGCAGAGCGGCGGGAGCACAGGTGGTATCTTTGTAAAACAATTTAAAAAATGATACCATGAGTACAGAAACACTACACGCAGAACAAGGAACTTCTATGGTGCGCATAGGAGACCAAGCGCCAGATTTTACCGCCGTAACTACTAAAGGAAAAATTCAATTTTCAGAGTGGGCGCAAGACAAATGGGTCGTGATGTTTTCACACCCTGCTGATTTCACCCCAGTTTGTACTACGGAGATGACTGGATTTGCCTTGAGAAAAGGCGAGTTTGATGCCCTGAACACCGAATTGCTGGGGTTGAGTATTGACAGTATCCACGCCCACTTGGGATGGGTACAAAATGTACGTCAAAACTCAGGGGTTTATTTTGATTTTCCCATCATTGCGGATTTGGACATGAAGGTGTCTAAACTCTACGGAATGTTGCAGCCTAACGAAAGCGAAACTGCAGCAGTGCGCGCCGTCTTCTTTATCGATCCTGCCAAGAAAGTGCGTTTAATCATGTACTACCCACTTAATGTAGGGCGCAATATGGACGAGATTTTGCGTTCGCTTAAAGCCCTTCAGGCTTCAGACAAATACAAAGTAGCCATGCCTTTGGATTGGCAACCAGGCGAGAAAGTGATTGTAGGTGCGCCCAAAACCTTGGACGAACTTAACGCGCGTATCGCAGATGAGTCTTTGGAGAAAATGGATTGGTATTTGGCCAAGAAGCACATTTAATTCCAAAGTTTGATTAAACGAGAAAGCGCCCTTTAAGGGCGCTTTTTTATTGATAACCACCGATAAAGTTGTTCGTAATTTTGACAAGTGCAAAGAATGCGTAAATTGCAAAGACGATCTCGAATCAATGCCTAACAAAAAAATAGCTCAGCGCACTCGTTTATTTCGCTCCATCCACCGCTGGGTCTCTATCCCGTTGTTGGTCTTTATGTTTTTGATCGGCACTACGGGTTTGCTTTTGGGTTGGAAGAAGCAAACAGCCCTATTACCCCCTACAGCTTCGGGAACAATTCAAGCTCCTGCTGCATGGATTTCTGTATCCCAAGTGATGGAGGTAGCTGAAAAATATGCCGCCGATGAGTTGCAACTAGAGGCTGAGATAGACCGAATAGATGTGCGTCCCGATGACGGGGTGGCCAAAGTATTGTTTAACGACGTCTTTTGGGAGGTACAAGTAGATCTTTCCTCCGGCCAAGTTCTTTCTGCCAACAGGAGAACATCTGACATTATTGAAAAAATACACGACGGATCACTGATCGACTGGGCCGTAACTGGGGGCTCAGATCTTTTTAAATTAACCTATACCACCCTAGTGTCCCTTGGACTCATGGTACTTTCCCTCAGCGGTTTTTATTTATGGTATAACCCCAAACGCATTAAAAACAACAAACTTCAATCATGATGAAAAAGAATTATTTGCCCAGAACCAAAGCACAATGGATTTCGTTGATCACTCTTAAATTACTGGTGAAACTGGTATTTGTGTTGGCTTTTTCCCTCCAAGCTCAAGATAAGTTTGGCGGAGCTACCCTGTATACTGTTCGGGATTTAATGGGTCAAGACGCCAAAGCAACACTAAAGGCGGTATCTGATATTGGGTACAAATACATCGAGGCTACGGACTACAAAGACGGGTTGTTTTACGGTATGGAACCTGCAGAGTTTAAGGCCTATCTAAACAGCTTAGGCATGGAACCCATCAGTGTACACCAGGGCGGTGTCACTTTGGAGAATGCAGATCAGTTGATTGCCGACAGCAAAGCAGCTGGCTTTAAATATTTTGTCATTCCTGTGCCCCCTATGGGACATTTCAAATTCAATGTCAAGGAGCGAACCATGGGCATGAGTGATGAAGTGGTGTTTATCAATGATGTGCTCAATACTATTGGAGAAAAGTGCGCGGCTCAAGGCCTTAAATTGTTGTACCACAACCATGATTTTGAATTTAAGCCCAATGGACAGGGCGTAGTTCCTATGGATTATTTTCTGGAAAACACCAATCCAGCATGGGTTAATTTTCAAATGGATCTTTTTTGGGTAACTACCGCAGGTGTTGATCCGGTAAACTACATCAACAAATACCCTGGGCGCTTTAAAATGTGGCATGTAAAAGACCGCGATGAGCAGGGAAGATTTGCCCCTGTGGGACTAGGAACTATTGATTTTGCCCGCATATTGACTTATGCTCAAACTTCGGGATTGGAGTATTACATCGTGGAACAGGACATGGTTTTTGACGGCATGCAGCCCTTAGAAGCGATTAAAATCAGCCACGATAACCTCACCAAGTTTGGATTTCACTAGTGTC
>JBEAQS010000037.1:0-7839 GCA_041163765.1 Bacteroidota bacterium
AGTGGCCCGGGAGAGTCCGGCGAAGGTAGGAGCGTTGACCTTGTTGGCGCCAGCGGGGATTGGGACTGAGATCAATGCGGGGTATGTCGATGGCTTTGCCACGGCCAATAGCCGTAATGAACTGAAAGCCCTGGCCGTGCAGTTGTTTGCCGATAAGGAGATGGTCAGTCGGCAGATGGTAGCAGACCTGCTGAAGTACAAGCGTCTGGATGGAGTGGAAGGAGCGCTGGTGCAGTTGGCAGGGACACTTCATAGCGGGGGCAAGCAGAGCGAGGACCTCAGCAGTGTAGCTCAGAGTGTTCCAACCAAGATCTTCTGGGGTAAGGCCGATGAGATCCTGGCTGTGAGCAATTGTGCTCAGTTGAGTGGAGTGGACGTTGAGCAGTTGGAGTGTGGGCACATGGCACACATGGAAGCCGCTGATGTCGTTAATAAGCATTTAACCTGAATCACTGAAAGGAGGTAAGCAAGGAAGGAGTGGCTTATTCAATTAGCCAGCAAATATATTCAAGAAGTTCAAGTGTGACCTAGTTGCCTATTTCAGTTTTAACAGGCAATCAACAAGATCATTACGAAGCAGGAGAAACCATGAAGAAGCAATCTCGTAGAGATTTCATTAAGACCAGTGCAGCCACTGCACTTGCCCTGAACGGTATAGGTGGAGGGGCATATTTCTGGCCTACAGAAGCATTTGCAGCTGACGGGTATGCGCCAGGAATGACTGGGGGACCAACAGGCTTTGAGGGTGCTGAACGATTCCAGTACAACAACACGATGTCCGAAGGAAGAGCCATCGAAGGGATCCAAAAGCTCAAGGCTCAGGGGAAAGTTCCGCAGAAACTGACGATGCTACTCACAGATGGAGCTATCGGTCAAATCACCAAACCTTTTCCCGTGGGTAAAGTTGGACCGTTGGGACCATTCCCTGACGGAGCCCCCTCTGCCAAAGAGGTTTGGGAAAGAGAAACAGGGATTGAGATCGATATCATTGGTGCACCCGCAGAAGATATTTTCAAAAAGGTAATGCAGGACGTTACCACAAGTGGCGGAGCCTTTGATATTTACACCGGCCCCTGGAACTCAACGGGAGACCTAGTCAGTTCCAACGGTGCGGTCAATTGTGATGACTATGTCAGCCGATATCAGCCTGATTGGGCTGATCCAGAGAGAGGAACTCCATCTCCAGAAATGGAAAAACTGCTTTATACCTACAATGGTAGTTACTACACCTTCTCGTTGGATGGAGACTACCAAACCTGGTTCTATCTCAAGGGAATTTACGAGCGAGAGGACGTAAAGGAAGCATTCCGTAAGGAGGTTGGGTACGAATTAGATGTTCCGAATACTTGGAATGAAGTGGATGCGATCTCCAAATTCTTCACAGGTAAGGATTTTGGAAATGGACCAATGTATGGAAACGGAAACTTGATGAGTCCATTCTGGGGCCTGGCAACCTTCTACGCACGCTTTGCCTCAATGGATTTCCCTAACTTCTACTTCTTTGATGAAGATGGGAATCCAAACCTCAACACTGAATTAGGCATACAAGCCGCAGAAGAACATGTAAGAAGTTTTGAGTGGAGTCCGCCGGATGCCCTGACGTTCACCTGGGCAGAAGCCTACAGCACAATGTGGAATTTACAGATTCCACAAACGGCTATCTACACAAACCTGGTGAAATTTGGAGACGGGTACAACACAGATGGTTCTCCGAAAAGTAAAGCGACTGGAATGATCAGCGCTCATTTGCCTGTTGGTAGAAAATTCGGAAACCAGCTCAACCGTCGTTCCGTGTTGTACTATCACATTTCTGCGTGGATTTCCTCACAGAGCAAATATCCAGAGGCTGCCTATCTCTTCATGCAGTGGCTGAGTTCAACTCGAACTTATACATGGATGGCTGGTAACCCCGGTGGATATTTTGATCCAATGCAGCGAGCGAACTTCAACGAACCATTGGTAGAGGCTACTTACCATAAGTATTCTATGGAAATGATTCCAGAGACTATCGCTCGGTCAGTACCATCAATTAATTTTGGTGGTCAAACCGCCCTCGACAATGCTTTGGATGAAGAACTACAGGCTGCAATCACAGGCCAAAAGAGTGCTAAAGACGCAATGGAAAGCGCTCAAGGCAAGTGGGAACGAATCATTCGAAAGCAAAAGCGCAATGGAATTGTTGACGCAATCAAGGCCAGCCGAAAAACTTGGCCAACGATTGTGGAAACAATCTAACCCCTAAATAGACCCCTGCTATCATGCGTGGCAGGGGTCTTTATAAAAAGATCCAATGAGCGAAAAAAATAGATTAATTATCAAATATTTACTTCTTCTATTAGCTACATTTTTCGTTTGCTATCCATTGCTGTGGATGTTGACCATGGCTTTCAAGCCGTACCCAGAATGGACAACTGTCTCTGGGCTCACATGGTTTCCACAGAATCCAACCTTACAAAATTTTGAATTCCTTCTATACGGAGAAGCAGAGGGACTGGTCGTCAGCCTTGATAAGACTGTCGGTGGTGCCCTGGTTTCTAGTCTTGTTACCGCAACCTTAGGAACTTTGATTGCTGTTGTATGTGGAACTCTGGCTTCATATGGTGTTGTGAGATTCAAAAAAGCAGAAAGCCTTCCGCTTTCCGTTTTGCAACTAAGACTCTTTCCGCCGTTAGCTGTGATGATTCCCGTAATGGTTATGTGGTCGTTTCTTGAGGCCGTAGATACCTGGTGGGGACTTTCGTTGATTTATGGGATTGTCACACTGCCATTTGCATTTTGGCTGATGAAGACATTCTTCGAAGAGGTGCCGATTGAGATTGAGGAGGCAGCTTTTGTTTGTGGATGCAGTTACTGGAGAGTTTTTTACAAGATCACGCTACCGATTGTGAAGCCTGGCATTGCAACAAGTACCTTATTTGTCTTCATCTTGAACTGGTCTGATTACTTGCTGGCACTTCTCCTGACACAAAAAGAATGGATTACGCTCCCCGTCTACATGGCAACACTCACCTCCGCCATGGGTGGACAGATGTATGGAATGAAGGCAGCGCTTGGATTGATTGCAGCAATACCACCAATCATTTTTGGACTGATGATTCAAAAACACTTGGTACGGGGATTAACTTTTGGAGCACTGAAACAATAAGAATCCAATGAACACATTGAGAAAAATAGGGAACGATTCAGAAGCATTAGGAAAACTTTTTGTCTTACCGACAATTATCCTCCTAATCTTTATCGTTGTGTTCCCCTTCTTCATGCAGGTCTATCTCAGCATCACCTACTGGACTCCACTTGATGGTATCCCTTGGTACCAAGCCTATGAAGTGGTGGCATGGCATGACCAGTATCTGTACATCCTTGAAGATGACAGGGTCTGGGGTGCTCTTTGGAGAACAATGCTCATAGTCTTTTTTGCGGTGCCAATCCAATTTCTACTAGGTATGGGACTAGCCTATTTATTTATCGATAAGTTTCCTGGTAGAAAGGTATTTTATTCCATCATGCTCACTCCCATGATGGTAGTACCTGCCGTTGTTGGCTTAATGTTTTACTTGCTTTTCCAAGGCACAGGCCCAGTCAATGATCATATCGGCCTGCCATCAGATTTTTCATGGCTCACTGATGTCAATCGAGCCATGATTACCATCATTGTTGCTGACGTCTGGCAATGGACTCCACTAATGTTTTTGATCCTCTTATCTGGAATGTTGGGAGTCCCAAATGATCAGATTTTAGCAGCAAAAATTTTAGGTGGTTCAGACTTACAAAATTTCTTTAAAATTATTTTACCAAGAATGAAAGGAGTAATCGTTATTGCGATTGTCCTTCGTGTAGTCGAATGTTTTAAAATTTTCGATTTGAATTTTATCATGACTAAGGGAGGTCCAGGAGTTGAGACCGAGACAATCTCTGTTTTCCTTTACAAGCTGACATTTGGAGAATTTGAGTGGTCTTATGTAGCTGCTATTGGCTTAACAGTCTTGATCGTACTAAGCATCATCGCTGCAAAAGGCCTAGCTTACTTTGCTAAACAAGAGAGCTGATAATGTCTGATATTCATTTGATAAAAGTTTCTAAATTTTTTGATAATTTTCAGGCTGTCAAGAATCTTGACTTAGAAATTGGCAATGGTGAGTTTGTCGCACTGCTGGGGCCATCGGGTTGTGGGAAAACGACCACAATGAACATGATTGCTGGCTTGGAACATCCTACGTCTGGAAATATTTTAATTGATTCAAAAGATACCAGTTCGATAAGAATTCAAGATCGGAATATAGGATTTGTTTTTCAGAACTATGCCATCTTCACACACCTTACAGTTTATAAGAATCTTTCCTATGGATTAGAGGTCCAAGGTTACGATAAGGCTTCGATTGATGACAAGGTACAGAAAATGGCCAAGCGGATGAGCATCTCTCATCGGTTAGACCAGCCAGCTGCCTCTCTCAGTGTCAACGAGCTGCAAAAACTAGCAATCGGACGATCAGCTATTGTTGAACCAAAAATCTTCTTACTCGATGAACCACTCTCGAACCTTGATGCGAGTTTTCGAGCTTACATGCGGAGTGAGTTAAAGTTACTGCAGAGAGAGTTTGGGCAAACAATGGTCTATGTAACTCATGATCAAATCGAAGCAATGAGTCTAGCCGACAAGATTGCCATTATGAATGAAGGCAGTCTTATTCAATATGGCCCACCTCTAGAGGTCTATAACAATCCGAATAGTAAATTTGTTTCTTACTTTGTTGGCTCTCCAAAAATCAACCTTTTAGAAGGGCATCTTATTCCCAACTCCGATTCCTCCTCTTTTGTCACCAATAAAGATCTGGCAATCAGCTTTCCCTCTAATGAAAAGCTCAAACAACTATCTAATTCAGAAAAATTGGGTGCGTCTATCGGCATAAGACCACAAAATATTAAGCTTAGCTCAAAAGAATCAGATAAAGATATTAATCTGAGGGGGCAAATAAAGATTATCGAACGAATTGGGGCCAAAAGATTAGCCCATGTCCAGGTTGATAATCATATGATCACGTGTATTGATGATTCAGGCACTGCAAGCCAACACGAAAATGTAATTATGACGTTCTCACCTGAGTCCTTCTTCCTGTTTTCTGAAGAAAATGGAAATCGGTTAATCTAAATCTAAGCTTTCCTTTTAATCCATGTCATTCATTCAGTTAAATTCTGTTACCAAAAATTTTCCGAAATTCACTATTGGCCCCTGTGATTTATCTATTGAAAAAGGTGAATTTTTTGGGATTTTTGGACCGCCATCTTCTGGAAAAACGAGTATTCTCAAAATTATTCTGGGACTACTCTCTCCTGACTCTGGATCTTTCTATCTGGATAATGAGGAAATCACCCATCTTGCTGCCCATGAGCGGAATTTCTCCATGGTCTTCCAGAATCTAGCCCTATTCCCTCACATGAACGGGCGAGATAACATCTTATTTCCAGCAATTGAGTCGAATGTTCCAGAGAGTGTTTATAATGAGCGCTTTGATGAGGTGGTGGATGTGTTGCACATTTCTCACATCCTACACAAATCACCTGCTCAGATGTCTGGTGGAGAGAAACAACGGATTGCTTTAGGGAGGGCCTTCATCAACAAATCCTCAGCTATCTTACTTGACGAACCTCTCTCTGCGCTAGATGCCCGCCTTCGTGAGGAGATGAAGATTGAATTAAAACGTCTTCAGATTGAAATGAATCAAACATTCGTTTATGTCTCCCACGATGAAGAAGAAGTTCTTTCTATCTCTGATCGGGTCGGCATCATGATTGATGGGAAAATTCGTCAAATTGACGATCCCTCGGTCGTTTATGACTATCCTAATTCCGCTGATGTTGGTCGATTGATCGGTTCCCCTCCGATGAATTTCTTTCCTGCTTCTTTTGATACCTCATCCAAGCATCTACACATTCCTAATCTTGATCTGAAAGTGAAGATTGAAAGAGATGATGAGTTGCCAAGAAAGCTTCTAGCTGGCGTCAGACCAGAAGACTTTCAATTACTGGAAGTTGCAAATGAAGACTCCTTCAAATCCCTTGTTTTAAATTTTGAACCGCTAGGGTCCTACACAATCGTTAACCTACAGTGCCCACATAGTGAGGATGTTTTCAAGATTCGGCTTAATGGCCAGTATAATTTTGAATTCAAACAATCTGTAGATCTTGCTGTCCATTCAAACAAGGTTCGTCTGTTCAACGAGTCTGAGGATCTAGTCTAAACCAGAAGAGTAATTCCTTTCTCCGATTCGCCTCCAAATCCTTAGTAGTGTTATGATTGTATAACTTGTTCCGTTAAGTCATCCATATATTTCAACATCAGAATATTTAACATTTATCCTACTTGCCCTGCCTTTGTTCTCTTCAGGACAAAATCGTAGTATTCAACAACATCTTTTACGCAACTGACTGGTAGACTTTTAAGATGCTACGAATAGAAAATTTTTTGCATTTTTATTTTCAACTTTAGCAAATTGATTGATGTGATCTTGATTACATCTAATGCAACCTTGTATCTGCCTAAGACTGCCTCTAGATACTGTATAGATATTACGAGTCGCCACTCGTGATGTTAAACAAGACTGTTTTTTTCCTAGATAATATTCAACGAGTTTTTGCAGTTATCGGATTAAATTGATAACAAACTGTAGATGTTGACAAAGTATGAAAATTGATCATTTCTTCTATTGCTTTTCAGGAATCATTCAGAGAGAGATGCTCCGCTTCCTTCAACAAAAAGGTAGATTCTTCGCTGCATTAGTCCGCCCACTGGTATGGCTATTCATTTTTGCTGCGGGTTTTCGTTCGATTCTTGGAGTGTCTATTATTCCACCGTATGAAACCTACATACTATATGAGGTTTATATCACTCCAGGCTTATTGGGGATGATTATTTTATTTAATGGTATGCAGACTTCACTTTCAATGGTCTATGATCGTGAAATGGGAAGTATGAAGACATTACTTATTAGCCCATTACCTCGGTGGTTTCTGTTGATGAGTAAGCTCTTTTCAGGAGTCCTGATTTCAATTTTACAGATCTATCTATATCTCCTCATTGCTTGGTTTTGGGAGGTAGAAGCCCCACTGTCTGGCTATCTTTTGATTATACCAGCCCTACTATTGAGTGGAATGATGCTCGGTGCGCTAGGCTTGCTGATTTCATCTTTCATTAAGCAATTAGAAAACTTTGCTGGGGTAATGAATTTTGTTATTTTTCCAATGTTCTTCGCGTCTTCTGCTCTCTACCCTCTTTGGAAACTAAAGGAATCAAGTATTTTTCTACACCAGATAGCATTTCATAACCCGTTCACGCATGCTGTTGAGTTGATCCGTTTTGCTCTCTATTCACAATGGAACTGGGAAGCTTTCCTCTATGTTGTTGGATTTGGGAGTGTTTTTTTACTTCTTTCTATCTTGGGTTATGACCCTTCACGAGGGAATTTAGCAAAAAAACTTCAGAGTTAGTTTGTTCTCTTTGTGGACACTGACAGTCCATTTTCTAAAAAATTCAAATTTCTTCATTAAACGCCATCACCTCACAACGTCCGTAACTCTGCGTAGGGACAACTGCACCGTCTTTAGTAATTGTGTGCTGTGATGTTGTGGCGACAAAAGTTCCTGCCTCCCGGTTTTCTCGCATCACCATCACCGCAGTCGTATGAATGGGTCTCTCTGGATTGACTTCCAGAAAATTTAACGCTTCCAAGGTACGGATGATAAAGACTTCCTGGATTCCACTTGGTTCGCCTGGAACTCTCTTGATCAGCCGGGCCTTGCTTCCTTTTTGCGGAATGGCTGCAAAGATATACTCCATGTTTTCGA
>JBEAQS010000038.1:0-4528 GCA_041163765.1 Bacteroidota bacterium
ATTATAGCTCGGGGCAATATATAGCCCTATTTGTGCCCCTTCGAGATATAGGTTAGAAAGTACACCCGATATTAGTCCGTCGGATAAAACGATACCTGCCTGATTAAATGGGCCCATCAGGGTAACTTGGTCCAGTTGGGCTTTAGTTTTGGGTAAGGCATTAAACTCAAACTTCTGGTTATTGAGTACTATGCCGCTTTGTTGAGCGTTCTCCACAAAGATTTTTTTTATGGAACCCGTCCATCCATCTGAAATGCGAATACCTGACTCCTCAGTGTTTTTGATGAATATTTTTTCTAGAGATGCGTTACCCCCAAGAATTTGAATTCCTGTTCCTGCCGCATGTTCCACCTCAATATTTTGAAGTGTTGTGGGGAAGTTCACTCCATTTAACGATAGGGCTGGTTGGTTTTTTTCCCCCGCATAGTGAATTTTGACGTAGTTCAACCAGCCTGAAGATTCCTCTGTCTTGGTGCCTCCATATAGATAGTCCCCATAGGGAAATCGATCAATTTCATTGGTGTTGAGCAGACCTTTACCGAGAAAAATGATTCCTCCCCAATCACCTGGTTTAGGTTGATCTGCGTCTGAAGTAAATAGCACAGGTTCTTGTGAGGAACCGAAAACAAATAACTTGCCTCCTTGAGCCACGGCGATATAAGCACCGGAATCTGGCATTACACGAATAATTGTTCCAGCATCTATTTCTAAAATAGAGGTGTCTCTGATCAACAAAGGTCCGGTAAGGAGGTAAGGCACTGACTTTTCTAGCCTAACTCTGCCCAATATTTCACCCGATAACGCATAGGGAATTTCGATACAATTGTTTGGACACTCTCCTCCGCAATCAATCCCTGTTTCCTTTCCGTTTTTCACTCCATCACTACATCTCTCCAGCGCCAGATCAACTGAAGATTCATTGACCAAGTGGTCACAACTGTTTAGAATAATTAAACAAGCTAAGTATGTGAAAAACTGCTTCAAAAACATAAAATTTTCAAGTACAAGATAAGTCTTTCCCCTTATCTATCGAGAGTGGATTCATGAGTAATCAGGATAATAAGCATTAAATCGCACTAAATCGAATATCTTAGGTGGAGCTAATAGAGCATTATAACATCATGAAACTAATTAAACTCAACCTGGTTCATTGTATCCTTTTCTGGGTATGCGCCTTATCTGTCCACGCACAAATAAATCCCTCTGAAGTAAAAATCATTCGGGATTCTTTTGGGGTACCCCACATCAAGGCCCCAACAGATGCTGGGGCAGCCTATGGGCTTGCCTGGGCCAACGCCGAGGACGATTTTACTACCATGCAACTGGGGTACTTGGCAGGTAACGCTCTGCTTTCCAAACATTTGGGGCTCTCTGGTGCATCAGCAGATTTTGTGGCACAACTCATTCGTTCTGATGAGTTTGTTGCGACTCATTACGAATCGGATATATCAAAAGAATTTAAAGCGGTGTTGGAAGGGTTTTGTGAAGGACTCAATGCCTATGCGGATCGCCATAAAAAAGAAATTTCAGTTCCTGAATTATTCCCATTTACCCCCCAGAAGCTATTGGCCTATACGTATTTACAGTTATTTGTCATGTCTGATGCGACCCAACTGGTACAAGCTATTACCACTAATCAGATGGATCGATTAACCCCAAAGGAATCCGTAGAGGGATCCAATACGTTTGCGTTAAACAGCGCTAAAACAGCGGATGGCGCTACGTACTTGGCGATCAATCCACACCAACCACTTGAAGGCCCTACAGGTTGGTATGAAGCGCATATCCAATCTGATGAGGGTACCAATATTGTCGGTGCTCTGTTTCCTGGGGCGCCAACCATTCTGATCGGCACAAATACTTCTCTGGGTTGGTCGCATACAGTAAATAAGCCCGATAAGGCCGATATTTTCCAACTTACCCTGGATCCCCGTAATAAAAACAACTACCTAGTTGACGGGCAATCATTGGCCTTGGAAAAACATCAAGCCCGAGTGCATATACGGGTATTGGGTCTGTCGATTCCCGTCAAAAAAAGCTTCTACACCAGTATTTATGGGCCTACATTGAAAAACAAACAAGGTGTCTATGCGGTGCGCACTCCATCCTTGTTTGGGATCAAAGCCCTACAACAGTGGTGGCACATGAACAAAGCGCGTAACTTTAGCGAGTTTAAACGCGCTTTAGCCCCTCAGGATATTCCAGGTTTTAATATCAGTTACGCCGATAAATACGATACGATTTACTACGTGTCCAATGCACGACTACCCCATAGGGCAGCAGGATACGATTGGACAAAAGTAGTCCCTGGAAACACGAGAAAAACACTTTGGGATTCGTATTACGACCTGCAGGATATGCCTCAAGTCCTCCAGCCTACTTCTGGATATGTCTACAACACCAACCACAGCCCATTTATCAGCTCAGGGCCTGAGGATCTACTCAATCCTGAAGAATTTGATGCCTCTATGGGGTTTGAGCGATTTAACAACAATAGAAGTGCGCGTTTTCAGGAACTGATCACGCCATTGGAAAAAGTGACTTGGGAGGATTTTACCCGCATTAAATTCGATAGGAGTCTACCAGCTCGACTAGCTTACACCTTCATGAATGTCGATGAGTTATTCGAGTTGACACCGGAGAATTATCCTGGGTTGAGCGAATTAATCCACCGTATTCAACGATGGGATAGAAAAGCAGATCCACAGAGTATTGGGGCGGGAAATTACGCTGTATTTTATTATTTAGCGCGACAACAAGCAGCCCAACAACCCGAGGGTATATTTTCAGAATCAGCTACGGTAGCTGTGCTTGAGCAAACAAAAAAATACCTGTTAAAACACTTCCAGACAACCGAGGTGCCTCTGGGAGATTTCATGAAAGTTGTCCGTGGTCAGCAAGAAGCCCCCAGCTTTGGATTGCCTGATGTATTGGCCGCGATGCATGGTGAGCCCTATAAACAGGGCACCTTGAAAGTCACTGCAGGAGAGTCATACATTCAACTAGTGAAGTTTACTATTGCCGGGCCAGAAATACATTCGGTAGTACCCTTCGGCAGCTCTAACCGGGCCAATAGCCCGCATTATGCAGACCAAATGCCTCTTTACCTAGCTGGCAAGACGAAGTCAATGCCTTTGGACTGGGACTATTGGGTAGCGCATGGCACCAAGTCGTACAGCCCCCCAAACAGCGTTGGCACTAACTAACAGCTCCAATGAAACGGTAGATCGCCAAGCCTTCGTTGGTGGATTTACTCTCGGAGAATCCTAGTTTCTCAAGCAATCTTAAGGAGGGCAGATTATCGGGTTTGGTAATCGCAAGTAGACAGGGAAAGACTCCAGAAGTCCATACCTGTTGTAATAAACTGCTCGAAGCTTCATAGGCATACCCCTGTTTCATATAGCTGGGCAATAAGGCATAACCGATGTCTGGAAATTCGTATTCAGGTCGCTTAATTAAGGACACCACGCCTATAGGGGTGTTTTCGTCCTTTAATACGACGGTCATGTATTCAAAGTCTGGGGTGTTTTGGATGCGCTCAATATAGGCCTTTGCTTGATTTTCATCCCCCACATTTCGATCTCCTATATAGTGTACCCAACCAGGGGAATTGAGCAGACATAACAAAAATCCGGCGTCACCCAACTCGATCGGTCTAATCAACAACCGAGAAGTTTCCATAGCGCTTAGTGACATCTATTTTTGGAATACGGGGTTCTAGAGCGCTAAGTCAGCGATCAACTGATTGTTCAAGCGCACATAATCTGGATTCCCTGCCGTTTTCGCGAGCTCTATAGAGGATTCTGCGGCAGCTTTAGCCGCGGACTTCTCTCCTAAACGCGCAAGTATTTTGGCTTTGAGATGAACTACCCAATACTGCTTTTGCGGGCTTCCTGCTATTGCTTTATCCACCCAAGCTAAAGCCATACGGTCATCTTTTTGGGTGTCAAAATAATATCCGGCGGCCTGAAAATAGACACCTGGATTAGAAGGAGTATTGTCGATGACTTGCTCCTTGATTTGACTCATCACCAACTCGTCCACTTGACTCACAATGGAAAACATCACTTTAGTATGGTCCCACTTGATATTGAAATTAGCTGAATTCATGGTGAAGTCAGAAAAACTCATGGTCAATGTTTCATAGCTGCTCGTTGGATGCTTTACTGGCACGTTAAATCTCAATTGATCATCCGCCTCTGAGTAGCCGATGGCGCCCCACAATTCAAGATTCTTACTCAGGATGATCGTGGCTTGATCAGCTGAAAATAGGGAGTATAACGCGTATTGGCCAGCGGGGACTTTATGGCCCTCTATCCATACATCCGTGCTGAAGGATATCTTGGTTGAGGCATTGGCGCCTGTACGCCAAACTTCCCCGTAAGGAATTAATTCACCCGCAACCACCCGGCCTTTAGCACTGGGTCTTGAATACACCAGATGGACCTCCGTCAATCCAATCGTTCCTTTAACTTCAAAAGTAGGACTGGCTGGCGGCACCTGAATCTGTGCCATCAAGGTAGTTTGC
>JBEAQS010000039.1:0-4493 GCA_041163765.1 Bacteroidota bacterium
TCACCCCATAGTTAAACCTAATCGTTTCTGACTTCTTCAACTGGACATTCACAGCAACATCAGGAACTAGATTAGTGCTGTATTGCGTATTTACTTCACCAAACTGAATGTCTTCCAGTCCATATCTGTGGACGTTAAACCCTGGCGTCCACGTAAAGATACCTGTGACAAACTTCAAGTGCACACCGGCAAATAGATCTGTAAACCTGAAGGTCACCTCATTGGCTAGAGCGTTACCTGGCATGGTTACTTTTTGGTTATTGAGCACTTGAAATATACCGGAATTGAACGCTTGGTTGCTGTAAATAGTTCCCAAGGTTAGGTTGAGGTTGCTTTTTGGAGACAACACATAGTAATACTCTCCACGAGCATCCCACTTATTGGTTTTTACCCACTTCTCTTGGCCAATTCGATACGAACTCCCTGAGGTATCAAATGGAATTAAGCCGGTAAACGGTAAAAATGATCGCTCCGCCTCATACAAAGGATCTTGTTCGTCGTACAAGTGTTGGGCCTCCAAAGAAAATATGTGGTCCTCCGTTAGGGTGTAGTACAAACTGCTGTTTTGGGTAACGCTGATCGGATTTTGATTATTGTCTTCTAAAATCACGTCGGTTACCTGAGCCACGGAGGTCACCGATCGGTTTTCATCTTGCAAGGAATTCTTGTACAACAAATCATAGTCCCACTGCAAAGCTGCGGAAGGCTTGAAACTGCTGCTCAATTTAGCTAACCCCAGGGTTGACTTTTGACGCGTCAATGAAGTGGTATTTTCGCTTTGATTGGACACAATATAGGTGCGTTGTGACTCATTTTTCAAGTCTGTTCCCGTGTAGGAATAAATGGCAAATCCACTCAAGGTCAATGCCTCAGAGGGGGAGTGACTAAAATTAAACGCGCCAAATTTGGTGTCGATAAACTGTGCGCGATCATTTTGCAACAAGGAAATCCCCAGATTATTTGACGCGGGATTAAAACTGGTCCCTCCTCTTCTGGTCAAATTGCGCATCCCACCAGTGAAATTGAAGTAATCGCGCGTGGTGAATGGCAAAGTCCCGATGTTGTTAAAATCTGTAATCAGGTTAACACTTGTTGTTGGACTGTAGTAAAACAATTTGGGATGTGCTAAGAAGGTATCATCAGCTCCAGCTGCCGCGGCAAACTCTCCAAACCAAAACTTGTCCTTGCCTGTTTTCAACTTGATGTTGAGCACCACATTGTCTTGGTTGTCCGTAACTCCCCGAAGCTGACCCACTTCGCTGTAGTTGCGCAAAACTTCTATTTTATCCAGGGCCTTGGCGGGAATATTCTTTGAGGCCAATTTGGTGTCCCCATCGAAAAACTCTTTGCCGTCAATCATCACTTTGCTGACGGATTTGCCCTCCACTTCAATTTGACCTTCTCCATTAACGGTCATCCCAGGTAGGTTCTTGACCAAATCTTCCAGTTTTTTCTCCGTACCTGTGGCAAATGAGTCCGTATTATACACAATCGTATCCCCTTTGATGGTGACCGGTATTTCATAGGTTAACTCCACCTCGTCTAAACTTTCTGCTTGTTGTTGCAAGACCACATTCTGGGTGACGTCAGCACCCGATGTTTTTACGCTAATTGTGGCGGGTTCATACCCGATAAAACTAACTTTAACCTCATAGGTACTGTTTCCATTGATGTTGATTCGGTAGCGTCCTTTGGTATCTGTGATCCCAAAACCATCCAATGCTTTGGTGGCTTGGTTGATAGCGACCACATTGGCCATTTCAAGGGGTGCGCCATCGCCATCCCTAACTATACCGGTCAATGTTAGTTTTTGGGCCCAAAGAGCACTGGTACACAAAAGCAATATAAAAAAAGCTTTTGTCGATTGTCTAAGTATATTTTTCATGGATTATTGACGTATCATGATAGAACCCGAACGACCGCCTCCGCTTTGGAAACGCTCAGACATCTCTTTCACCTTATCTTTCATGATCTGATCGAACTCAGCTTGAGAAACTTTTTTCCCTTTTGAAGGCGCCTTAATCTCGATTTTCTCTGCTGGATTCAACACAATTTTATTGCACAAAAGCACGGTTCGGTCATCGCTGATCTCCATAATCAATCCAGGTAATCCCCAATAATGAGCTGGACCTTGAGCCACAGGTATATCCATGGTGTACCAGGCGGTGATGGTGATTTCGGTGGGTTTCTTTTCCTGGAACAGTGAATTGGTCTGAGTAGAATCTTTTTTCTGGGCCTCTTCTCTGGGTGGTCGCCCCATTCTAAAAGTCATTTGTGTGGTATCAACGGCACGTACGGCAGTAGCTTTATAACACGTGTAATTACCTATTTTTTTGGTTTCTCCTGTCATGGTCCAAGCGAGCGGCTTCAGATTGTCCTGAATCAGAAATATTTTACCAAAGGTTTCCGTTTCATTGCTGTAGGTCCCTTCTTGAACATTTTTGTAGTAGGTTCCTCCGCCTCCGGCCATCATTGAAAACATCACTCCACCCCCACCTCCTCCGGGCTGGTCTAAAGACACCTGTTCTTTGTATATAGACGCTGCTGGAGTAAAATGAAGTTCAAATGTTTTTTCAAAGGCTCGTTTCATGCGCTCTTGAATCATTTTCTTTTGGGCCTCTGGCATGTCTCGACCACCAAAATTGAAATCTACGGATGTTTTAGATTGATAATAAGCAATCCCTTGAAATCCTTGCGCATAGGAAAGGGAAGTGAAAAGTACACTGAGTACCCAATATTTTATATGATTCATAAAAAAAATTTATTGTTAGACGAAACTACTACAAAGAGGTTTAATGGCTTCTTAAAATAAATTTAAATTTAGTCTGGGATACTAGCTTTCACATCCAGGGATAATCGCTTATCTTGTGGTCCCTTTTCACAGGAGGTAAAACCACTAAAACCAACCGTATGCACATTGCCATAGCAGGAAATATCGGCGCAGGAAAAACTTCACTCACTGAATTACTCGCTAAACACTACCAATGGGATCCTCATTTTGAAGACGTGGTAGACAATCCCTATTTGGATGACTTCTACAATCAAATGGAACGCTGGAGTTTTAATCTCCAGATTTACTTTTTAAACAGCCGATACAAACAAGTATTGGATATTCGACAATCCGGCAAAAATGTCATTCAAGACAGGACCATCTATGAGGATGCGTTTATATTTGCCCCCAACCTACACGCGATGGGATTGATGACTAATCGCGATTTCACCAACTACAAGAATCTGTTTGAGTTGATGGAAAAACTTATTGCTCCACCAGATTTAGTGATCTATTTGCGCAGCAGTATTCCCAATCTGGTCAAGCAAATCCATCAACGCGGAAGAGAGTACGAAAACAGTATATCGATAGACTACCTTTCTAGACTTAACGAGCGTTATGAGGCTTGGTCTCAGCAGTACACCAAAGGAAACTTATTGGTCATCGATGTAGATGATATCGACTTTGTCAACAAACAAGAAGATCTGGGCACCGTCATCGAGAAAATTGACGGGCACATCAACGGACTTTTCTAAACATTGATATCGATAAAAAAAGCCCGCTCTTTCGAGCGGGCTTTTTTTATTCATGCATTAGTCAATTACTTATTGACCTCCATCTTTTCGATTTTGATAGTAACTCCCGAAGTAGAATCTTGAACTTTGGCTTCAAATGCCTTAAGTTGCTCTTGAACTTCCGCTTCCGTACCTGTAAATTCTTCAACCATGGTAGAGGAAACACCGTTCTCTACTTGAGTATAGGTGATGGTGGCAGAGACAGTTTCAACCCCTCCAACCACTTCAACTTGAACGTTGACTTGATTTTCAGCAGAAGCTGAATGACCATTCCCTAACAGAGGAGCGATCACTAATCCAACCAAGCAAGTCAACTTGATCAAAATATTCATGGAAGGTCCCGATGTATCTTTAAACGGATCTCCTACTGTGTCCCCAGTAACTGCTGCTTTGTGCGCATCAGAACCTTTAAACGTCATCACACCGTTGATTTCTACACCAGCTTCAAAAGATTTTTTGGCGTTGTCCCAAGCACCACCGGCATTGTTTTGGAAAATAGCCCACATCACACCGCTCACACAAACCCCAGCCATGTATCCTCCTAGAGGCTCTGCCCCAAATAAAATACCGATAATAATTGGGGTAATGATGGTGATCAAACCAGGCAATAACATTTCTTTAAGCGCAGCTTGAGTAGAAATGTCCACACATTTTGCGTATTCTGGCTTTCCTTTACCTTCCATAATTCCAGGAATTTCGCGGAACTGACGGCGTACTTCCTCCACCATTTGCATGGCCGCTTTTCCTACAGACTGCATAGCCAACGCAGAGAAAACAACAGGAATCATCGCACCGACAAACAACATCGCCAAAACGTCCGCCTTGAAAATATTGATTCCATCGATACCGGTAAAAGTAACATAGGCAGCAAACAAGGCCAGTGCTGTAAGTGCCGCAGAAGCAATGGCAAATCCCTTACCAACAGCAGC
>JBEAQS010000040.1:0-2755 GCA_041163765.1 Bacteroidota bacterium
GTTCAGGAATTCCATTCAGAAATCCCTTTTTCAGTTGTTTAAAATGTTCTTCTGAGTTGGGTTTCATCTTTTTACGGAGGCGTTCCCAAGAAGCATCATCCTGCTGTAATTTCTCTTTTGCGGCAGCAGAAGCTTTCGCCAAGCCCTCAACAGCTTTTGGATTCTGTCGGCCCCACTCTTCCATGAATACATATCCAATCATCGGCAGGTTGGTTACCATACCCAAATCTTTCTGGAGATCGGACAACTCTACCAGACGATCCATACCATCAGCTTCTAGGGCAGCAGATAAATGCCAATACGTGATCACCGCATCCAGCCTTCCACTGACCAATTCTTTGTTCAGTAGCGGTGGTGCACCGTAAGTCGTGTTTACTTTGGTCAGATCCAAATTGTATTTCGGAGCTGCAGCCTGAAGTAGCAACCAACCTTTACTTAGTGCCCCTCCGGCAACACCAACTTTCTTGCCTTCAAGATCCTTTACACTCTTGATGTTAGCGTTGGGATTGACCATCAGTCCACCAACGGAGGAAGAGTAGGGAATGAAACTATAGTTTCGGCCTTCTGCACGTTGGCTAGATACCCACATCCAGTCTGCTACCGCCACATCTGCCCCACCATTGAGCAGAGCTAAGCGAGTTGCAGGTAAATTAGCCAAGATGACAAGTTCCATTTCGATTCCCGAACTCTTGTCCAATCCATAATGCTGAATCGTGTCCAATTCCCAGTTGACGGTTCCATAGCTCAATGTCGCCATTCTCAGTTTCTGCTCAGCTTGAACAAATCCAGCGAGCGCGAGAAAAGTTATTAAGAAAAGTACTTTCTTGATCATTTTTCCTCCTTCTGATCATTTCGATGATTTCAAGTTCATCGAGAGTTGAAGAATTCCACAACCAAAATTTAAAACCAATTTTGGTAAGACATATTTACCATTTGAACTCATCACTACGTACTTATCAAATAAATTTTTTGAAACCATAAATTATCTAACAAAGCACGATCATCTTTCATCACAGCTGAACGATTCCATGAGTTTGCAGAGTGGCTAGAGTCAACAAGATATAGTACATAGCTAAAGTAAACTTGAAAAAAGTCTTTGTTTCCACAAGAGAGCATAAATCGAAAGCGAGAAAAAACTATGAAAACCATTCTGAAATTCTATTTGATTTGGCTCATTCCATGTGTCAGCTATTTTTTGGGAGAAATTCTGCTTGCTTACGAGCAGTCTGATCTTGATCAGCTGGCCAAAACACGAAAATGTATTGGCTGCGATTTTCGTGATGCCGATTTCAGCATGGGAAACTTACTCAATCCCATTCTCGGAATTTCAGAGCTACTGGGTAGCGAACAACGACGTGAAAATTTTTTAGGTGCTCTGCTGGAGGGAGCCGATTTACTTAAAACTGACCTACAGCGAGTTGACGTGAGCCAGTCTGATTTCCGGGGGGCTCAACTTCGTGGTGCAAATTTAGTGGGGACCTACATGGGAGGATCAAATTTAAGTGGGGTTGATTTGAGTCTGGCTAATCTGCACGAAGTGAATCTACAAAAAGCAGATCTAAGCAACGCAAATTGTAGCGGCGCAAACATGTACGGAGTAAATTTAGTGCAAGCAAAGTTACAAGACGCAGATCTAAGTTTGGCGAACCTGCATCTAGCTACTTTGCGGGAGGCAGATTTGAGCGGAGTGAATTTTCGGGGGGCTAATATGAGTGGCGCAAATCTCCGAGGTGCAAAATTACAGAGAGCTACGCTTGAAGGAGCAGACTTGAGTGGGGCTTACCTACGCGGAACCAATATCGATTTTGAAAGCCAAGTCAAGAACATCAAACTATGTAAAACAGTGATGCCTGATGGTCAAATTAGCAACCGAGATTGTGAAAAATAAGCTGTAGAGGAATAATTCGACGATCACATCACATGTTAAAGTACTCTCTGCGAGGCAAACTGATCACCACTTGATAGTTCTCTGCAGATTCGTGAGTTAGTGTTTGGTTTCAAATCACTGAATCCCCTGCAGCCGCTGGACTGCCACAGTCAGCATGATTAAATCAGGGGTTCCCACTTGCTGGAATTGCTCAATCACTTCCAAATACGCTCCCAAAGCCTTGCGGTTGATCTGTTCCAAAGATTCTCTGACCGGTTCTTCTACATTTTTCTCCGGTAGTGCCTCTCTGGAGAGTCGATTGTTAGAAGAATGTACAGAATGGTGAAGCAAGCGTAATAGCCGAAGCTGCTGAGCTTGAATACTCTGCAGTAGTAATCCCTGTTGGAGTTGCTCCCACTGATTAGTCAGGGATAGCTGCTCCAGTGCTTGCTCCAACCAATCTAACTGGAGCAAACTGTTCAGCCCACGCACACACTCCTGGGCTTGGGCAATCGGCATCTCCGTCTCTTGTAGTAATTGTAGAACTGCTGGTGCAGAACGCAGCTGTTCGAACCCACTTAGGGTTTGGGCCAACTCAGGAGTAAAGCCAGCTTTTTCCCACTTCTCTAAGCTCTCCGGATGATCCCCTCGCAAAGAGCATAGTTCCTTGAACAATTCTCCAAGGGTTTGCACTTTGGACAAGGTTGGGGCCGAGTTGGTCTGTACCAAGTTCTCCAGTAACGACCCTAGTGTCTGTTCCACCGCTAAGAATGCCTCATACCGCACAGCTTCCGAGACTGATGCTTCCAGCAATTGTGTTCGCAAAGTTGTTAGCTCGAGACTGGCTTCCAAGGCAAGATATCCCTCCACCAATGTGGTCAGATCACA
>JBEAQS010000041.1:0-18932 GCA_041163765.1 Bacteroidota bacterium
CAAAAAAAGAAAACCCGGCACCAGGCAAAAGCCCGGCTCCGGGTAGTCTCAAAAGTGTAACAAACTTAAAACTAAAAAACTACTCTTTGGTCAACTTATAGTTCCAATAGGCACCACCACCGATACCGATATGGACGGTTATATTGCTAGCGTCGACAATTGTTACTTCATAAGTTAATGAACTAGGAATGGGCACACTGTTTCTTGCACCGTCGGTGGCTAATTCTCCTCCATTAACAGCTTTTGCTAACCCGATAAATGCACCGGAACCATTGATTACCAAAGTGCCTGCTGTAGCATCATAAGTATAGGTAGCCGATGCTCCGTTGTGTGGGGCTACTGGAGTGCCACAGGCATCTCCGCCACCTTGCCAAACTTCAACCCAGGTTTGATCACCCATCACATTGCTAAAACTTCCGTCCGTGCCAAACACATACTGATCGTCGTAGTAGCAAGCTCTAGTAGTCACACCTGCAGCATCAATAGACCACCATTCGCCAGAACCTTTAGAGGGTCCTACAGCTAGAGACCCAGCCTCTGGGGTGATTTTCCAAGTCCCCGCCAATGGGTTGGCAGCCACTGCTGCTTTCTTGAAGTAAATATTGTCAAAATACACCGTGCCGTTTCCTACAACCTTAAACTGAATCAAGTCAGATAACACCACGGGCGAAAAACTGCTCAATGGAATATCAATACTGTTCCAGGCACCTTTATTGGTTACCGGAAGTGCTTTAGCCACCTCAACTGGACCAGTGCTGATCAAGAAAAAGTCAAGGGCTGTAGCATCAGAAGTGAAATAATCAACGTGAAGCACTGAATATGTTGAAACATCCAAGGCAGCGGCAAACTGTGTTCCTTGATAGTTCAAAGAAGCATACTTCATCACATCATTTCCGTCGTAATCTTCTGTGGTGACCACAGTAGATTGACCCCAGTTAGGATTGAATTCAGTACCGGCTACATTGGTGTAACTATCGCTAAAAATGGACATCACCATATCTGCAGCAGCGGTTGGTGCTGTCGGTGCCGCATAAGGCACACCTTTTAAAGCAGCAATCTCAATAGCCAATTCTGTGATTTGATCAGATAGTGCAGCAATAGTCGCACTCATAGTGGTCGTATCCGTGGTCAATGTAGCATTAGAGGTCTGTAGTGCGGAAACAGTAGCTGTAAGGGCATCTACCTCAGCCTCTAAAGCGCTGTTGGACGAATTCAGCGTGGATAACTGTGCGGTCAATCCAGCTAAATCTGTCTTTAATTGGTTGAGTTGTTCGGTCAGGGAGGCAATTTCAGCATCCTGATCGTCGTCTTTGGTACACGCCATCATGGTGGCCGCCAAAGTCAAAAATAAAAGCATTCTTTTCATAGGATTAATTTTTGGTTTAGTTGATTTCAAACGTTTTCGTTGATTCTTCTAAGTTATTGAGTTGTTGTGGTTATTTATCCATGGAAAAACTCTACAAAAACACTACAACGATTCCCTAACCCTTGAAAACCATTGAATTACATAGATACTCGTCTCATACCCCAAAAAAAACCACTATAAAAAAATAACTGTGTAGGGGCTTTGTAGAGGTGGAATCTTTTATTTGTATGCCCACACATAGGCCTAAAAAAGTTAGGGCCGGTGCACAGCACCGGCCCTAACTAGGTAATTAATAAGCATAGTTAAACTAGATCAAACCGATCCAGGTTCATCACCTTATTCCAAGTAGCAATAAACTTGTGAATGAACGACTCTTTACCATCTGCAGCAGCATACACCTCAGCTACAGCGCGCAATTCAGTATTGGAACCGATGATCAGGTCCACACGAGTACCTGTCCATTTAACCATACCCGTTTTGCGGTCACGACCTTCGAAGAGTTGATCATCTGAAGAGATTGACTTCCATGTGGTATTGATGTCCAACAGATTTACGAAGAAATCATTGGTTAACACCCCAGGTTTCTTGGTGAAAACACCGTGCTGGCTTTGGTCGTAGTTGGTGTTTAATACACGCATACCGGCAATCAATACGGTCATTTCAGGAGCGGTAAGCGTTAAGAGCTGGGCTTTGTCTACCAACAACTCCTCTGCAGAGACAGAGAACAAGGCTTTTTGGTAGTTTCTAAATCCATCTGCGATGGGTTCCAATACCTCAAAAGATTCAACATCAGTCTGTTCTTGAGAAGCATCAGTGCGCCCTGGAGTAAAAGGTACTGTTACCTTAAATCCTGCTTCTTTGGCGGCCTTTTCAATGGCAGCTGCACCACCTAGTACAATTAAGTCTGCCAGGGATACTTGGGCACCTCCAGCGTTGGCTTGATTAAATGATTGTTGAACACCTTCCAGTGCAGAAATTACTTGTGCGAGTTGGGCGGGGTTATTCACTGCCCAATCTTTTTGAGGCGCTAAGCGAACGCGAGCCCCATTGGCCCCACCGCGCATGTCAGAACCTCTAAATGTTGATGCAGAAGCCCAAGCTGTAGCAACCAAAGCAGAAACGCTCAAGCCAGTAGCTAAAATATCCGCTTTTAACGACTCTATTTGCGCCGCATCAACCAAAGGATGAGTGACGGCTGGCACAGGATCTTGCCAGATCAAATCTTCAGCGGGTACTTCAGGTCCTAAATAACGGGACTTTGGACCCATATCTCTGTGTGTCAATTTGAACCATGCACGGGCAAAAGCATCAGCAAAAGCATCAGGATTTTCGAAGAAATGACGGGAAACCTTTTCGTAAGCAGGATCCTCGCGCAAAGCGATATCCGTGGTGAGCATGAATGGTTGATGGGTCACCTTAGGATCGTGGGCATCTGGAACTAATCCAGCGCCACCGTTGTTTTTTGGCTTCCACTGATGTGCGCCAGCAGGGCTTTTGGTCAATTCCCACTCATAACCGAACAAGTTTTCAAAATAGTTATTGCTCCACTGAGTAGGGGTCGTTGTCCAGGCTCCTTCTAAACCACTGGTGATGGTGTGCTCTGAATGCCCTTTTCCAAAACTGTTTTTCCAACCTAATCCTTGCTCTTCGATAGGTGCGCCAGCAGGCTCTCTACCAACATATTTAGATGGATCTGCCGCGCCGTGTGTTTTACCAAAAGTGTGGCCACCAGCAATTAAGGCAACCGTCTCTTCGTCATTCATCGCCATACGGGCAAATGTCTCGCGAATATCCTTGGCTGCCGCTAAAGGATCAGGGTTTCCGTTTGGTCCCTCTGGGTTGACATAGATCAATCCCATTTGAACCGCTGCTAGAGGGTTTTCTAACTCGCGATCCCCTTGGTAACGCTTGTCACCTAGCCACTCGGTTTCTCCACCCCAGTATATATCTTCTTCTGGCTCCCAAACGTCGGCTCTACCTCCACCAAAACCAAAAGTTTTGAATCCCATAGATTCCAATGCGCAGTTACCTGCCAAAATCATCAAATCAGCCCAAGATAGGGACTTGCCGTATTTTTGCTTAATCGGCCACAACAACAATCTAGCCTTGTCCAAATTTCCGTTATCTGGCCAGCTGTTCAAAGGGGCAAATCTCTGGGTTCCAGTTCCTGCACCTCCGCGACCATCTCCAGTTCTGTAGGTTCCAGCACTGTGCCAAGCCATACGAATGAAAAATGGTCCATAGTGTCCATAATCTGCTGGCCACCAATCCTGTGAGTTGACCATCAAATCCATAATATCCTGTTTTACAGCACCCAAATCAAGTTTTTTAAACGCCTCGGCATAATTAAAACCGTCTTCCATAGGATTGGATAAGGAAGAATGTTGTCTGAGGATATTTAATTTTAATTGATTGGGCCACCAGTCTCTGTTGCTAGTTCCGCCACCGGCAACTTGTTTTGTGGTTGCGCCGCTAAAAGGGCATTTACCTGCACCACTTCCGTGGGCCGATCCGTGTGCGTGATTGTCCATAATACATAGATTTTTGAAGAATACAAAGCTACGTATTCCTTGTCAATTATTTTTATCTATTGTTTTTATCAATCAATAGATAAAATCAATCATAGGGTGTTGATCATATCGGCTTCTTCTTCAGCCAATAGGGCTTTGGATGCGCGACGCACCAAACGCAATCTGCCAAAAGCCAACACAGTTGAAGCCCCTAGCGTACAAAAAGCCATGACCCCAGTCATCGGAAGGGCCGTCCCGTCGTGAAATAAGGAGACCAAGGCAGAGAGCAAGGCACCAACACTCATTTGAAAAAAACCCATCAACGCAGAGGCATTTCCGGCATTCTTGGAGAAAGGAGCCATGGATAGTGCTGATGCGTTGGGAAATATGAGCCCTTGACAACTCAAAAAAAGAAAGAGCAATCCGACCATACTCCACAGCTGGATTAACCCTGTTGCCGTGAGCAAAACCAAAGTAAGTCCCACCAGGCTTTGAATACTTAGGGCGATACGGATAATCTGATCTGACCCCCACTTGGAAAGCAAAAAACCATTGATTTGTGCTGTTCCGATTAATCCGGCTGCAATCAAAGCAAAGATGAGCCCGTAGGTGGTTTCATCCGTCCTGAAATAGTCCATAAACACAAAGGGAGAACCACTGATGTACGCGTACAATCCGGAATAGGCAATTGCACTGGTGGCCGTATACAAAGCAAATTGAGGCTCTGCTAATACACTTTTAAAACTCTTGAGTATCGACGTGGGTTTAAGCGAATAACTTGGATTGGGGGCCGCCCCCTCGGGCAATAAAAAATAAATGCCCAGAACAATGGCTGCAATCACGCCGACCAAGACCCCAAACAAAGCACGCCAACCCAAATGGATGGTGATCAAACTACCTAAAGTGGGGGCAATCAGCGGAGATACGGCAATCACCAACATCAAGGAAGAAAAAACTTTAGCGATTTGGTGCACGGGGAATAAATCGCGAACCAGAGTTCGCGATGCGACCATGCCCACACATCCTCCTAAAGCCTGTAGGCCACGAAAGAAAATAAGCGCTTCAACATGTTCCGATAAGGCGCAGCCCAGAGAGGCTATTGCATAGAGCGCTAAACCTCCATACAGCGGTTTCTTTCGACCAAAACGCTCTAGAAGCGGCCCATAGACCAATTGCCCCAGGGAAATACCCACAAAAAAAGCAGATAGGGAAAGCATTACAGAAGACACATCGGTCTTCAAATCCGAGGCAATCGCAGAGAAGGCAGGCAGATAAAGGTCAATGGAAATAGGGCCAATAGAAGAAAGCAGCCCTAATATAAAAATCAGGACTGCTTTGGGTGCTTTTTTTTCAGACATCTACTGAATCGCCTTTTTAATTCTAGCGTTTAGCTCAGCTAAATGTATTTTGGTGAGGGCATCAGAGGAACCTGATTTGGTTGTTTTGGCCAGTTTAGTCAACTGATCCAAAGCAGCAGCACGAATATCCGTTACATCCGGGTCAATAGCATTTCCAGCTCCTCTGCCTGATGGAGCGGCTGGTTTATCTTGCAACAAGAAAATAAGTCGATCCACATGGGCGCGCTGTAAATTTCTTCGGTAGGTATCGACGGCTTTTCCACCGCGAACATCTGACCAGATTCCTTGGGTTAACTCATCCATCATTTGTTTGATGTTGTAGGCAGCCCCTGCATTAACCGCCTCGTTTTCCATAACTCTAGCCAAACGCTCAAAAGACAACAATTGATTCAAGGTGCGCACCTGAAGTCCGCGTACTTTCTCCACTGCTGGAGTGAAATCAATTTTGTTGAGGATGTTTTGGTCGAGCATCCAATAAGGAGTGGCAAATAATTCGGCTTGCAAAAAGCGCATCGCTTCTTGCTGCACATTCTTGGGAACATGGGTAAATACAGCCCCTTCTTGCTCATAGGTCTTGGTATACTTGTATACACCTCCTAAGTTGGCTGTGACATGACCCATATAACGGTTGTATTGTCCGAGTACCTCATTGTACAAATCACTAAGGTCTTCGTAGTCTTTACCCTCTTCACTGGTCCATTTAATCAGGTTGGGGACAATGCGCTTTAGGTTAGCGATACCATAGGTACTCGCTTTCATCGCATTATCTCCCAGATCTTCAGTCTGTGAAGAAGGATCAATCACTTGGAATTGTTGAGCGCCAAAACGATAAAGCGGATCACCTTTCTTATCCAAAATCCACTGATTTAGTATGGGTTTTTCCTCTTCAGGGGATTTGCCTAGAATAGGACGATAACCCCAGGCGATGGAATACTTGTCATAGGGTCCGATGTTGGGCATCAAGGCAACACCCTCATCACCGGGTTGTGCGATGTAATTGAAACGGGCGTAATCCATGATCGAAGGAGCTGTTCCGAACTCAGCAGTAAAAGAAGCAGAACGCAACGAGTCTACTGGATAAGCGACACTGCTGCCCATATTGTGGGGCAAGCCCAAGGTATGACCTACCTCGTGCGAAGACACAAAACGGATTAAGCGACCCATGACAGCATCTTTAAACTCTGGAGTCTGTGCTTCTGGATTGATTGCAGCTGTTTGGACAAAGAACCAGTTGCGCAACAAAGTCATCACATTGTGGTACCAGTTAATGTCTGATTCCAGAATTTCACCACTGCGCGGATCGCTCACGTGAGGACCATTGGCATTGGGAATTGGCGATGCTAGGTAGCGGACTACCGAATAACGCACGTCTTCAGGTGACCATTCTGGATCCTCCTCGACGGATGGGGGATCAGCTGCTATAATCGCGTTTTTAAACCCAGCTGCTTCAAAGGCCACTTGCCAGTCCTCAATACCCTGTTTGATGTAGGGCACCCACTGTTTTGGCGTTGCGCGGTCTACATAGTATACGATTTGTTTTTTAGGCTCTACCAATTCTCCCCTGTTGAATTTCTCAACATCCTCATCTTTAACCTCTAAACGCCAACGATCTAAATAGGTCACTGTTTTCGACTTGTGATCCGCCAAACCATAATCGACCTGACTTCGGGCAAACCATCCTACGCGCTCATCAAAATATCTGCGTCTCATGGGTTCTTTAGGCAATAAAATCATGGAATTATTGATCTCTACAGAAAAGGCTTCCAATGATCCATTGGAAGGCGGCTTGGTAGACTTGTAGGTTTTTACGTGTCTGGCCTCAATGTTGAGTGGATACGATTTAACTGACTCAATATAGGAACGTTTAGCATCTATTCCTGAAATTTTGTAGGTCTCTTTATAGCTGTTGCTGATACCTAACGTCTTTACGTCATCTTGAAATAAATCAGTCACCTCGATCAGCGTGGAAGGATGATCGGCATCTGGTCCTAAGGCCAATATGCCAAAAGAAGCTACGATCGGTTCGAAGTTCGAATTGCCCACAGCTTCATTCACCGGCAAACTATCCGCAGCAACGTTGTCATAGGATACCAAGCGCAAAAGCACTTGCTTGTTCTTTTTTTCCCAACGAAGCACTTGGGTGTTTTGCTTTCCGCCCCCAAAGCCTAAACCATTGGCTGTTTTCGCAATTCGGGTCACCATAAGCATTTCGCGACCCATCAAGGAATCAGGAATTTCGTAGTAATACTTTTCAGCTACTTGATGTACCGAGAACAACCCTTGATCCGACTTGGCTTTGCTGTTTACAATGTCTTCGTATTTTTTTTCTTTTGATGCTGAGGCATCTTTTCCGCCCTTTTCCTGGGCTTGGGCAGTACATAGAACTGCACCCAGGGCAGTCCATAACAATAAATGTTTCATGGAATATAATTTTCCTCTAATTAACTACTTTTTGGGTTAAAAAGAAAATATACTGTAAAGGAAGCTATGTTCCTTTTCCGGTGCTATTTCCAACTCAAAACAAATACCTCTCTTATCCTTTGGATTTGGCCTAATCAATACCTGACATTGTCCATTAGTTTGGTAGTATAAGTTATAGTTCAGCATGCGCAACTGATTTTTCCAAGAACCGGACGTACCCAAACTGGGGCCGAACTCTTTGGCTGAACATATCTTTTCATACATGAGTTTGATCAAAAAATCATGCTCCAGCTCCGTTAATTGAAGTAGGGTGTCGCCCCAAAAAACCAACCCGTCCAATGACATTAGTTTGGCTTTGTTTCGGTTTTTATTAAAAATTCGTCTCAATAGTTCCATCTGACAGGGCTATTTAATACGAACACTAAAATAGCCCAGCAAACCTATCAACCCCTTGAAATTTAAGTCATTTAGGTAATGTTACTTAAATTTATTAGCTTAGATTAATCTATGTTACTTATCTGATGAACACAGCAAAATCAACTATTATCCGGTATTTTTTATTGATTAGTTTTTCTTTAATATCTGCGCTGTCCAAAGCTCAAAACAAAGACTATCTATATCTGGCAGAAAACGGAATAACTATTATCGCAGGACCCAAAGCAGAGGTCGGTGGTGTTTACACTTTAGACACTGTATCCTATTTGGTGGTCAACGACTCTTTACTGAGGGAACTTGCCAAAGAACGCCAGGACCTATCCAAAACGGTGACTACCCGAGTGACAGACATGAGCTTTTTGTTGTTTAAATGGACAGACTTCAATCAAGATATTAGCCATTGGGACGTTGGACAAGTAACCGACTTTAGTTGGATGTTTGGGTACCTGGAACAGTTTAACGGCGATCTCAGTCATTGGAACCTGCGCAGCGCCCAAACGCTTTCCGATATGTTTCACGGAACCCTGTCCTTTCAAAGCGACCTAGCCAATTGGGACGTTTCGAATGCGACGATGTTCAATGGCATGTTTCACAACAGTCACTTCAACCAACCACTGAATAGCTGGAATATGCGTAAAGCCATAAATACTAGTGGCATGTTTGACGACAATATTTTCTTCAATCAACCTTTAGATCAGTGGGACGTCTCCCAAGTTGAAATGATGGGGGGTATGTTTGCGGAAGCGGTTGCTTTTAACCAAGATATCTCGAAATGGAATACCTGTAACGTGCGAGATATGACCAACATGTTTAGAAATGCCAATTCGTTTACTACGGATCTATCTGGATGGTGTGTGCCCTTGATGGAGCAGAGGCCTGATAATTTTGCCACTAAGGACTCATTTAAAGAACCGAACTGGGGGTACAGCACAGCTAATCCTCCACCATACAGAGCAATCGTTCTAGGGATTATCGGAATCATGGGAATAGGCACTGCGGTTTGGATGATCCGCAAAAGAAAACAGCCGGTAGCTGAACTAAGTATTGCTCAATCTTTGATTGAAAAAGCGAGAAATCTAGGTCGACAAGATTTATCCCGAGAAGAACTGGATGAAGTCTTTGGCATAGCGGACAAAGCATTTGAAGCGCAAAAAGTATATCGATCCAGAATACTCAAAGAGTTAGAAACTAAACACCCGGGGTTATTGCGCAGAGAGAGAGATCCAAACGACAAAAGATCTTATCGATATATTATCCATCAAATTGAATTAAGTAACAAGTAAAATAAATAAGTTACCGATGAGAAAAAATATTTGGATCACCGGTGCTTCATCAGGAATAGGTGCTGCACTTGCCGTTGAATTATCTGCTCAGGGACATCATCTATTGCTGAGCTCACGAAGAGGTGGGGAACTCAAAAAAGTTCAGGAGTCTTGCGCCTACCCAGAACGAATTCAAATTCTTCCCCTAGACTTGGAAGATCCAGAAAGCCATAAAGATATATCCGATCAGGCGTGGGAGTTGATGTCCTACATCGATGTAGTCATCCACAACGCCGGTGTGAGTCAAAGAAGCTTGGCACATGAAACTGATTGGCGGGTCGATGATCGATTAATGCGGATCAATTACCTGGGGACGGTGTCTTTAACCAAAGCCCTTTTGGGACGGATGCTGGATCGCGATCAAGGACAATTTGTCGTTGTCACTAGTTTAACGGGTATTATTCCTTCTCCCTATCGCTCTGGATATGCTGCCGCCAAACATGCACTGCACGGTTTTTTTGACAGTTTAAGGGCTGAACTGGAAGATCGAGGAATATCGGTTACCCTAGTGGCCCCTGGCTTTGTGAAGACGCAGGTTTCCGTCAATGCGTTTACGGGAAATGGGACCGCGCTCGGGGTTATGGACAACGCACAAGCCAAGGGGATTTCTGCAGAACGATGTGCACAAGTGATTGTGAAGGCGATGAACCGAAAAAAAAGAGAAGTATACATAGGTAGAGAGTCCTATGCGGCCTATGTGAAAAGGTATTTGCCTGGGCTTTTTGCCCGAATGATCAAAAAAGCTAAAGTGCGCTAGTGGATCGGTCTGTTTTACAAAAACAAGTGGAGCATCAGAAAAAAAACTGCCTGAATGATCAGTAAACTGCTGGCAAATACATGAGCATTGACTTGTTTGAGCTGGAGGTTAATCCGCAGAAGAACAGCGCTTACCAAAAACCAGCACAGGTAGTTATACAAAGGGATTTCCCCGTTATTCCAGGTCCAAAAATTTAGTTTTACCGCTACAGGTTCTAAAATAAAATCGAAAAAAGTCGCCATAGCTGCTCCGCCGAGCACGACCATCGCAGTCGATGAAGTCGCTGTCACGCGGATATTAAATTTGCTTTTCATCAACTCAAGGCTATGGATCAAAAAAGATCCAGAGCAGTATACAATCACAAACCAATTTAGGCCGATCAGCCAGGGTACTCCTAGAATTTTCGGCCCCAATACTGGGCCGTACTGATATTGGCCGAAAAGTAAACCAGTATTCACCCCGATAATCTCTGTACCCATACTGATGACAAAGGCAAACGCAAAAGACAGTAAAAAGTTTTTTATGGCCTTCAGCTGGGTATTGGCCAACAGAAAAAACATAAACAGCAGCACCAAAGGTGTACTGCTGACAAACCAATCTTTATAGGGTGTAAACAGGATACCCAAGACGCCTGTACCGTGAAATAGCAGCGCTAAAAACAGGGGATTAATTTTTTTCATGTACAGAATTATTCGGTGAAGTATGCGTTTTGTATTTGTTTTGAACTAAATCCGATACTATGGCTGCTCCAGACAAACAAAGCGGTATACCACCTCCAGGATGAACGCTTCCACCGACAAAATACAGGCCTTCAATCTTCTTGCTGTAATTGGGATGCCTCATAAATGCCGCCATCCTGCTGTTGGAGCTAGTCCCATACAGTGAGCCCATATAGGAAGCTGTTTTTGACTCGATGGTCACGGGGCTCAAGACCTCTGAAACAGCGATGGAAGATTCGATTTGATCCCCCAATACTCGGTTTAGTTTTTGGATAATCGCTTGCCGATAAAACTGTTCTAAGGCGGACCAATCTTGGCCGGTATTGGCGGGAACATTGATCATCACAAACCAGTTTTCTTTCCCCGAAGGAGCATGTGTTCCAGGCTCCATTTTGTCGGTAATATTGACATAAACGGTCGGATCGACATACGGCAACCCTGTATGAAAAATTGCCTCAAATTCCGCTCGGTAGTCCGCGCTAAAAAAGATATTGTGCAGACCTAATGAGGGGAACGATTTATTCATCCCCCAATAAAAAATAAGCGCGCTGCTGCTTCTCTCCTGTTTTTTTACCTGGGCAGCCTGGGCAGCGTCGTTCAACAACCGTTGATAGGTGAAATAAACATCCATATTGCTCACCACAACATGGGCCTGGTGAAACACCTCATTGACCAGCACACCCTGTACGCGATCTTGTTCGACGACAATCTGCTTCACGTATTGACCGAATGAAAACTCAACCCCTGTCTTCAATGCCAAACGATACAGCGCATTAGTAATACTGATCATGCCCCCTTTAGGATAATGAGCGCCTTCGTTGTGCTCCAAATGTGCAATCAAAGAAAGCATCGCCGGAGCCTGGTAGGGGTTGCTGCCGTTGTAGGTGGCAAATCGATTAAACAACTGAACCAGTTTAGGCGACTTAAATGCAGACTGATTGTAATCGTTTAAGGATTTAACTAGATAAGCCAATTTAAAATTGCCTATGGCTTTGAAAATCGGAGCTTTAACTAGGGTCTGAACCGTGTGTAGTGAATGTCTTAAAAAGATGTTAGCGATGTTGCGGTAGGCTGAAGACGCTCGATGCAGATACCTGAAGACATTTTCTGAAGGCTCATCGGTTTTATCCAACAACTCTGAGGCAAATGCTTCTGGATCGGTATAGGCCTTAATGCGCACGCCATCCTCATAAAAATAAGTACAGGCGACTTCGAGTTTTTCATAGGTAAAGTAGGGAGCAATAGGCTCGTTGGCCAAGGCAAATAACTCCTCGATCAAACGAGGGCTCGTAAATAAACTCGGACCCGCGTCAAACTTGTATCCATCGATTTCGAAATGGGTTAATTTCCCTCCGGGATAATCGTTTTTTTCAAAAACTTGTACGCTGTAGCCTTGGAGCTGTAGCCTAATGGCCGTAGCTATTCCGCCTACACCTGCACCTATAACAATCGCTTTTTTTGAAGACACCTGAGATCAATAATGCTGAGTGAGCAAATTTAGACAACTTAGGGGTACTAAAACTTTAATAGTTCCACCTATTTTATGTACTCTTATTGCGGGGATGCCGAGGAGTGGTCACTGACGATCTTCCAAATTCCCTCTATGCGGCGCAGTAATAAGGTAAAGTAGCCTGTTGGCGTATCGGCTTGTCTGGTCAAGGTGTATCGACCGATCAGTTGCAGGGTGTTTTCATCCCATTGGGTCATGCGCAAAAAATCAAACCGCAATTGACCCATCGCAGCCCGATCAGGATAACCGGTTAAATATCCGGCCAATGTATTTTCATAACCGTAGGTAGGCCCGCGACCTCCTACAAAAACCAACTCATCGGAGACCCAGTATCCATCCATAAAAGCAGACAGATCTCCCCTGTTCCACGCTGCTTCTTGGGCGCGCATCATCTGGGTTACGGCTTGGGCAACTTCAGGATCAGGTGCGGACTGGGCCCTGGAGTGTTCTAAAAAAACAACACAAAAAATGATGAGTACGAATAATTTATTCATGGTGCTTGCTAAAGTACTGTTCGATAATTCTCTTTTTGTTTAAGCGCACATCAGCTAAATATGCCTGGGCTACGGAAGATAACTTTTTATTTTTTAACCAGATCAACCTCCAATTGGTGGTAATGGGGAGTCCAGGACTATCAATGATGTGCAACTGCCCCTGGGACAATTCATTTTTAATGCCGATCACTGGCAAAATCGAATATCCCAAACCGGCGATTACCGCCTGCTTCACCGCCTCGTTAGAGGTGAGCTTTAGCCCCTTTCGATCGAGGCGTTTGCTGAAATAATGATCCATAGCTACTCGGGTAGCCGAGCCTTCTTCGCGATATATCAAAGGGCGGTTGGGATCGAACTCAGTGGTATTTCCCACCAAGAACAATTGGTTTTGCATCAGCAACTCTTCTTCAACTTCAACTTGGGTGGGCAAAACCGAAACCAAAGCAAAATCTATCGCATTATCCGCCAAGCTCTTGATCACCTTTGTCTTGTTGGACACATCCATGGTCAAATCAATTCCTGGATGGTCTTTTAAAAAATCGGTCAGAAAATAAGGCATGACATACTTACCTGTGGAGGCAGATGAGATACGCAACTTACCCGCAATCAGACCACTGTACTCTTTTGTTTTGTATTTAATGGCGTCCGCCTCTTGCAAAATATTTTGCGCTATTTCAGCAATAGTCAGCCCAAAATCCGTGATGTACAGCTTTTTCCCTATGATCTCTACCAAGGGAAATTCAAACTGACGTTGAAAATTCTTTAACTGAATCGAAAGTGCAGGTTGGGTCATATGCATGGCCTCGGCGGCCTTAGTGACGCTCTTATGGCGTACCACCTCGGTAAATATCTGCAACTGATGCAAGGTATAATTCATAACATATATTTATGACAAAGATATAAATGATAAATATAAATATATGAATAATTCATCATTTATTTGACAGAAAAGCACCGATGCAATTCAAAAACAGAAAGATGGTCATCGCCACCATGCACGGCAAAGAAGCCGTCATCGCGCCACTGTTCGAAAAACATTTTCACATAAAGCCCACCTTACCTAAAGACTGGAATTCAGATTTGCTGGGAACATTTAGCGGAGAAATACCCAGAGTTGTCAGCCCTTTAGAGGCGCTAAGAGTAAAGTGCGCGCAAGCGATGAAAAACACAGACACCGATTTAGCTGTAGCTAGTGAGGGTTCATTTGGCCCACACCCAAGCATACCGTTTATTCCAATCAACACGGAGGTCTTGATGTTTATGGATGCAAAAAACAAACTTGAGATCACAGCTACAGTGCACTCGTTAGAAACCAATTTTAACAGCCAAATGATTGAAGATCTGGAAGGGCTCGAGCTGTTTGTCAGGCAAACACAATTCCCCTCCCACGCTCTAATACTGAAAAGACCGCATGGAGATAAACCTGTATTTCTGAAAGGAATTACCCAAGAGGGGCCATTAAAGAAATACACTCAAATACTGATCAATCAAGAAGGATCTGCCTGGGTGGAAACCGACATGAGGGCAATGATGAATCCTACGAGGATGAAAACAATAGGTCAATGCGCTGAAAAACTGGTGACACATATTCAAATGAAATGCCCTCAATGCAAGCTTCATGGATTTTCACCAGACAAGCCGATACACGGGCTGCCTTGTGCGCAATGCGGACAACCCACCAGTTCTGTGATCGGCTGGCTACATCGTTGCAACGGATGCGGATACCAACAAGTAGCACACAATAAAGGGGGAAAACTTTTAGAAGACCCAGGTCTATGCACGTATTGCAATCCATAAATATTTGTTATATAATACATAATAAACATATATAAAAATAAATTAATCTGATGTTGCAAATTTGCCCTCAAAAATGAATCCACCAAAAAGATTTTTCATCGCATGCTTGCTCGCCTTCTGGCTGATCGCACTCCTTTGGCTAGAGATTGATCTATTTGCCGAGGCCTTTTGCGCCAGCTTTATCATCATGGCTGCTCTATGGATCCGTGAGAGAAACCTAAACCAACCCCATGAACAAACAAAAAATCAACTCTAAAGATCTGAACCTTTCGCTGTTGGAAGGAGATTTTGAAAAAAACGAATTGTATCAACTACTCGGTCAATGGATTTCGCAACAGATCAATCAGTGCAAGATAGATCGTTGGGCGGCATGGGAAAGAAATCATCGGGTGGATACCACTGCTTTTGACCAACAAATCGAAAAACTAAGAGAACAACGCGCCATTATTGAAACGTACCTAAGTGGTATTGAGCCGACAAGTCGTCATAAAATTGCCGCGCAAATCAATGTTCAACTTAAGGCTTAATCAATTTGGAATGGAATCTATTGGCTGACAACTTCAGCAACCCCGCTTTGCTTTTTTTTATCCTAGGCTTATTGGCCGTTCAGTTAAAAAGCGATTTATCCATACCGGAACACTCCTCAAAATTTATCACCTTATACCTGTTGTTTTCTATTGGTTTTAGAGGTGGACAAGAACTGGCCCACAGCGCTATGGACACCGAAATGATCGGGACTTTGGTAGCAGGGATATTGGCCTCAGCATTAGTGCCGCTCTATACGTTTTATCTGCTCAAAAGAAAATTAGGCGTAGAAAATGCGGGAGCTATTGCTGCCTCTTACGGATCTGTCAGCGCGGTTACCTTTATCACCGCAGTGGCGTTTTTAGAAACACATCAAATTCATTTTGGCGGGCATATGGTGGCTGTAATGGCCTCTATGGAAGCCCCCGCTATTGTGACGGGAATGCTTTTAATTTCTTTACATCGCGAAAAACAGGCCCAAGAAATCCCCATCTGGCAGACAGTCAAACACGCCTTTACCAACGGCAGTGTATTTCTGATTTTAGGTAGCTTATTGATCGGGTATATAACCAGTGACGCCCAAGCTGAAGGCATCAAGCCTTTTACCACAGATTTATTTAAAGGATTCTTGGCGATATTTCTCTTGGACATGGGGATTACCAGCGGGAAAAAATTGAAATCCTTTTGGAAACACGGTTGGTTTACGGTGGTATTTGCCATTGGAATTCCGCTGATTAACGGATCGCTCATGGCCTTGATCAGTGATCTATTTATGGTTACTGAAGGAAACCGATTATTGTTATCCGTCCTAGCTGCAAGCGCCTCGTACATCGCTGTACCCGCTGCGATGCGTCTGGCTGCACCGAAAGCCAACCCAGGAATCTATATTCCCATGGCCTTGGCAGTGACCTTTCCGATGAATATCATTTTTGGAATACCGGGATACCTCTACTTGATTCACCTAACCATGTAGTGATTAGGTATAGCTGGCTCTTTTTAGCTTGTCATTCAATGCGGAGCCCAAACCATGATCATTAAACCAAGTGGTGACGATCAAATCAAAATTTTGTTCGTCAAGTTTATCCAATACTCGATAAAAATCGTGGGCGACAGCCTCCAGGGACAAATCATCTGACCAATAAAACACCTCGGCAGGAATAGATTCAAAGACAGGCATCGGCCCTTGGGCCACTAGAGCGATACGTCCATAATTTTTGGAAAGTTGGCACACCTCTTCCCATCGATCAACCACTAGTAAGGGTGTTTTTGGCGCGTAATGCTTGGGGTACATGCCTGGGGCCAATACCTCCTTGTGGGTACCTGGCCTAAATAATATATCTGGACACACCTCCTTCAGCTGGTCCAAAGTGATTGAGCCTAGGCGAAATACCTCAGGAATACCCTCAGGTGTGAAGCCTACAATAGTAGACTCTATACCCAAGCGGCAATCACCTCCATCCAACACCAAGGGGACTTGGCTGCCTAAATTTCGGACAACATGAGCCGCAGAGGTCGGACTCAAGGTGCCAAAAAGGTTGGCACTTGGAGCTACAATGGGATTGGGGTATGCCTCGAGCAAAGCTAGAGCCACTGGATGGTTGGGTACCCGTACGGCAAAAGTAGATTTGCCTGCTGTAATCTGATCAGGTATGTGCGCTTTTTTGGGCAAAACCAACGTCAGGGGCCCTGGCCAAAATACCTTGGCCAATGCTTCCGCTTGGGGATAAAAAACCGAAGCGTGAGATCGGGCATGCGCTAAAGAGGCTACATGGAGAATTAACGGATTAAAGCTGGGGCGTTTTTTAACGCGATACACCTCAGATACGCCCTGAGGATGTAAGGCATCAGCTGCCAGACCGTACACGGTTTCGGTAGGCATGCCAATCGCCCTTCCTGAGCGAAGCAAATCACAAGCTGCTTGAATATCACGAGAAATCACAAAGCAAATGTACCCTGGACTAAGGGTAAAAACCAAGGATGGGCCTATTATTTTTTATGTATTTGATAAATGTATTAAATGAAAATAATCCATTATCGGGGGATAAATTTGAAAAATAAAATTTTCGACCTATGAAACAGATTGCTTTTTTATTATCCATGTGCTTTATGGCTAGTTGTGCCGTAATCAGACCTGGAGAGGCTGGCGTAAAACAACGGTTTGGACATTTTTCTGAAGGAGTGAAAACTGAAGGGTTGGTTTTTTTCAATCCGATCACCTCTAAAGTGGTCAAGGCATCTATTCAAACCAACAACATCGAGTTGTTTTTAAACCTGCCCAGCAAAGAAGGGTTAAGTGTTGATTCTGAAATCTCTATTCTTTACCGATTAGAGACCGAAAAAGTACCCCAGGTGCTTCAAGAAATCGGCAAAGACTACAAGTCCATCATCACCAGTGTCTTTAGATCAGCCTCAGCAGATGTGTGTGCTCAGTTTTTTGCCAAGGACATGCACTCGGGCAAAAGGGCCGATATTGAATATTCCATCAAAGGAAAAATGGAAGAAACCTTGAGCAATCAAGGTATCATCATCGAAGCCGTGCTGCTTAAAAGCATCCAACTGCCCAGAGGACTCTCTTCCTCTATAGAACAAAAATTGCAGGCAGAGCAAGATGCCATGCGCATGGTGTTTTTACTTGATCAATCAAAACTTGAGGCAGAACGGAAAATCATCGAAGCCACTGGTGAGCGCGATGCCCAAAAGATATTGGCCGAAGGCCTCACTGATGAAATCATCAAAATCCGAAGCATTGAAGCTTTTATCGAGCTGTCAAAATCCAACAATGCCAAGGTGATTATCAGTGATGGACAGGCCCCCTATCTAATCAATGGGGTAAAAGAATAGGGGTGACCTTATTGTTTGTTTGTTAGTTAAGTTGTGTTAAAGCACCCCAAGTGGGTGCTTTTTCTATTCGTACAACTTGATCCATTCCACTTGCTGATGTTCATCAAATTTAACGACCAAACTGCGCAATTTCATCGACCAAAACCCAAACGCCTTGACCTGATCTATGGTGTAGTAATAATGATTGTTTTCAGAACGTGTTTCAGGACCTAAGACACGCAGCACCTCAGGCTTTGAAAGCGCCCTCAATTCTTGACTGTACAAAACTTCGCGATAAATTTCAGGCCTAAATGGGTACGCGTCGCCCTCTTTTTGTTGCCACATCTGGGAATCAAAGGGCATGGGAAGATTTTCCAAATGTGGCTCTATCCCCAAACTATGCGATTCGTGATTCACTGGTTTACGGTAGTCCACCGTGTTCTGGTCCCCATCTTTTTCGGAAGCACAAGCGAAACACATCACACAAATCAGCCAATAAACTCGACGCATCATGTTTTTTTTGTTGAGGAAAGCAATATTAATCGCTCTGGTTCTGGGAAACGCTCAATGGCATACCGAATAGTAGTACGAGGCAGTTGTTTCCCCCACTGCTCCAAAAAATTGCGCAATACAGCCACATTTCTTTTACCCACCTCGCGCAACATCCAGCCACAAGCTTTGTGCATCAGCGATTCAGGATCATCTTTCAGGGTGATACAAAAAGACAATATTTCTTCAAATCGGTCTTTCTTGATCAGGTGTAAACACGCAACCACAGCTATGCGTCTGGTCCACAAATGATCGCTTTGCACCCAGTCATACAAGACTTGGGTACCGTATTGGGCGCTGTGCTGGCCCACAATGATGTGAGCGCTTAAATCGACCAGGTCCCAATTAT
>JBEAQS010000042.1:0-4178 GCA_041163765.1 Bacteroidota bacterium
CTGATTTAGCCGGTCAGTTAAACGATCTGACCTCGATTCCTAAGCCCAAAAGCAAGGAGGTAGATATGAATCTTGCTGCCATTCACGCTTTTTTAAAGTTGAGTCAAAACTTCATTTTTTCTGAAGAAAAAATAGAGGCGTATCGGGAAGGATTATATGAACAATTGGATGAAGAAGGTCTGCCCTCAGGAGTGAAGAAGGCCTCATTGGCCTACGGAGATGAGGTAGCCGCGCATATTATGGCTTGGGCCAATACTGATTTCTACAAGCAAACAAGGACGTTTCCCAAATACACCATACAAGAGGGGGATGCGTTTTGGAAACCTACTCCTCCGATGTACATGGAAGGTATCGAGCCTTCTTGGAATAAAATCCGCACCTTGGTATTGGATTACCCAGATCAATTTATGCCCAAAGCACCGCTGCCTATTGATCTGAGCACCGATAGTCCATTTTATGCTCAACTAAAAGAAGTCTACGATGTGGGTAATGAAATGTCCCTAGACCCTGAGGGAGAAAAAGCGCAGATTGCTGCTTTTTGGGACTGCAACCCATTTGTTTCCCACCAGAGAGGGCACGCGATGTTTGCCACCAAAAAAATCAGTCCAGGTGGCCACTGGATCAACATCGTTAAAATTGCCAGCGAACAAGCAGGTAGCGATTTCCCTCAGACCATCAATGCCTATACCCGGGTGACCATCTCACTATTTGACGCGTTTATTTCTTGTTGGGATACCAAGTGGAAAACAATTGTCGTCCGTCCCGAAACACTGATCAACCAGTATATCGATGAGCAGTGGATGCCACACCTACAAACACCTCCATTCCCAGAATACACTTCTGGTCACTCCGTGATTTCACGCGCTTCAGCCATAGCGCTAACCGGAATATACGGGGATAATTTCTCCTTTGTAGATTCATCGGAGAGAAGGTATGGTTTGCCCGACCGAAGCTTCACTTCTTTTTTACAAGCCTCTGAAGAAGCCGCACTTTCCAGAATGTACGGCGGTATTCACTACCGTATGGCCATTGAGGAGGGAATTACGCAAGGAGAGGCCGTAGGAAGATATATACAGGAAAAATTAGTCACTGCGCTTCCTAAGACAAATTAACTATCTTTAAAATCAACTAAACCAAACTAAAATGATCGGAGTTATTTCTTTTGTCGGCTTTACTTTACTGGTAGGGCTGATTGCCTATCTGGCGACACGCACTACGGATGAGCGCACCTCAGATGGCTATTTTTTAGGCGGACGAAGCTTGACAGCCGGAGTTATTGCTGGTTCATTGTTGTTGACAAACCTTTCTACAGAGCAAATTGTTGGACTCAACGGAAGCGCTTATGCTGAAGGACTTTCGGTAATGGCTTGGGAGACCCTGGCTGCACTAGCCATGGTAGTTACCGCCATCTTTTTATTGCCGAGATACCTTAAAGGGGGACTGACCACCGTTCCGCAATTTTTAGCTTCCCGGTTTGACGTGACCACTAAAACCATCACCTCTGCCTTGTTTTTAACCGGCTATGTGGTGGTGCTTCTGCCGATTATTTTATACTCTGGATCCGTAGCCATCAGTGGAATGTTTGACGTCCCCACCTTGCTAGGCGTATCTCAAACCACGGCCATTTGGATTTGTGTGTGGGGTATTGGAATCACCGGCTCCATTTATGCGGTATTTGGTGGGCTTAAAGCAGTGGCTGTCTCAGATAGCATCAACGCTATTGGTCTACTAATCGGCGGATTGATGATTCCCGTATTTGGATTGCTGTATATCGGCGATGGAAACCTTATTGAGGGCATTCAGCTATTGGTAGCTGAAAACCCGGATAAATTCAAATCGATGGGGAGTCCTAACTCGCCTGTGCCTTTCCACACTTTGTTTACCGGAATGATGTTGGTTCAATTGTTTTATTGGGGGACCAACCAACAAATCATTCAACGAGCGCTGGCCGCAAAAAATTTAGTAGAAGGTCAAAAAGGTCTGCTGTTAGCTGCATTTATCAAAGTGCTGGGGCCTTTGCTGGTTGTGCTTCCAGGTATTATCGCTTACCACATTTTTGACGGTGGTCTTGAAGTGGCCGACCAAGCCTATCCAGCCTTGGTGTCTAAGGTACTTCCTACCCCATTGGTCGGATTTTTTGCGGCCGTATTATTCGGAGCCATTTTAAGTTCGTTTAACTCGGTGCTCAACAGTTCGGTGACGCTGTTTGGGATAGATATCTACAAACAGCACATCAATCCTGAAGCTGGGGAGCAAGTGATCGTTAAATACGGCAAATATTTTGGTCTTTTCCTAGCTTTTGCGTCCATGTTTATCGCTCCCTCCATCGCTAATGCAGGTAGCCTATTTGATTATTTACAGGAAGTAAATGGAATCTACAGCATTCCGATCCTCACCATTATTGTGGTTGGCTACACAACAAAACGAGTGCCTGCCATCGCTGCCAAGATCGGAGTAGTTTCTGGGTCACTGTTGTATATTTTAAGCCAATTTGTGCTGAAGCCCTATTTAGCGGATCAAGGTATTGCCTACCCACACTATTTGGATGTGATGCTGATCTTGTTCTTGTTGAATATTGCCATTATGTTGATTATCGGGAAAATAGCCCCCAGAAGCGAGGATTATGTGATGGAATACACCAAACAAGTAGACATTACCCCGTATAAAAATGTTAAAACTGTCGGAATAGCGATCTGTATCTTAGTTATCGGGATATATATTTACTTCGCATAAATCGATAAACGACTTTCATGAACATATTTGGGTACACCTTTGTGCTGTGTATCACCCTTTTAGGTGGATACACAGCCGTGGCCCAAACTGAAAGTGGAAATCCGATTGATTTGCCTACGCCAACAGGGATCGAGCCGAGCAACAACAACGCCCGTATGCCCTTATCCCTGCCCAAAAACCTCAATCTTCCCAAGGCTGAACCGATGCCTATGGAATTTAAGGTGACTAGAAATCCGGTCAAAATGATCGATGATCGGAATCTGGTGCCTGCTGGGGCCTACCTAAACCTAGATCCCAAGATCAAATCGAAGCCCAATAAAAAATCGACCTCCTACTACGGGGACACCTTTTTAGGGGAGGTAAAAACTAGCGACTCCTTTGTGGGCATTGTGTGCAGAGACCACCAAATGATCGATGGAGACAGGGTCCGCATCTACCTCAACGGCAACCTGATGTACGATAACTTTTACCTCACCGGCGGGTTTAAAGGAATCAATATGGATCTAGCCATGGGCATCAATAAAATTGAATTTGAAGCGATTAACGAAGGATCAGCCTCCCCCAATACGGCAATGGTCGGCGTATTCAACGAAGCGGGCAGATTGATCAAACAAGCGATCTGGAATCTGTCGCAAGGGGCCAAGGGCACCATCATTGTGGTAAGAGAATAGACCTAAAAGCCCGGGTGGTATGTTCGTTGAGCGCTGGCTTCAACGGCCTCTCGATAAAAAGGAACCTCCTTAAATATCCCTTGGGCATACATCTGTTCTTGATCCCTAAAATGGGGGGAATTGGGGTCTGAGGATTGGCCTCCGGCGAGTAAACTCTTGGCCCTCACACGGGGCCCAAACTCGACTACAGCGACAAAACTATTGCCCCGTGTTCCGTATATTTTCTTGGTGTTGTTGAAGTAGCGCGCTCCATAAGCGGCCAATGCACCCCAGATTCCAGAGGCATGCCCTATAGCTAGGCTGGGTGCGTCATCATCAAACGCTTGTCTGATTTCCCCGTCCAAACGCTGATATCGATTTACTTGACCCCAAGGCATCCGCCAATCGCCAAAGTCCAGCGTCAATTGGTCTAGTACCCCTTTCAGTATGTCCACTCGCTCTTGAGCTGGCGACTGAGTGCCAAAATAGGTCAAAAACTCCATTTGGCTCACATCGTTAAGGGGATTGACTCCCTTTTGAAGTACCGCTGTACCGTAGTAATGTCCGAGTGTCATAGCGACAGAAGCAGCAGAAGTGGTAAAATCCCATGCGCCTAAAACGGAGGCTACCTCCCCAAAACGAGGATCAGTCTCTTTCAGTGCTTCCAAACTGTTCACCAATCCGGGAATCAACGCAGCCATAGCGGGGAGATACGGATCATAACCCAACTGGATCAGACCGTCTAAATCCAATTTATCCGCCCGAGCAAGCAATTGTTGGGCGTGAATGGCCCTA
>JBEAQS010000043.1:0-22662 GCA_041163765.1 Bacteroidota bacterium
CCGACACCAGCAATGGCAATGGCTGCCTCACTACCTCCAGTGACTACTACGTTGCAGTAGCCCAAGCGAATATAATTCATGGCATCGATCAACGCATTGGCTGAGGAGGCACAGGCAGAAACGGTAGTGTAATTAGGCCCCATAAAGCCGTGTTTGATCGAAATATTCCCTGGGGCGATATCAGCGATCATTTTAGGAATAAAAAACGGATTAAATCTTGGGGTTCCATCTCCAGCGGCAAACTCCAAACACTCGTTTTGGAAGGTTTCAAGTCCCCCGATACCTGCGCCCCAGATCACTCCGACGCCGTATTTATCCAATTTTTCCATATCAAAACCAGCATCAGCAATCGCTTCATCGGCGGCTACCATAGCATACTGGGTGAATCGATCTAATTTGCGGGCTTCTTTGCGGTCAAAAAACGCTAAAGGATCGAAGTCTTTCAACTCACAAGCAAACTGTGTTTTGAACTTAGATGCATCAAAATGGGTGATGGGGGCTGCGCCACTCTTTCCGGAAATCAATCCTTGCCAATATGCCTCTAGGTTGTTTCCAATAGGAGTCAACGCTCCTAATCCTGTCACCACTACTCTCTTTAATACCATAGTATTTGCACGAATTATAGATGGGGGGAAATTAAAAAAAATTATCCATGCAGCGAAGACTACATGGATAATTGTATGCTTTTGGGGTCCCCGATGGGGAATGCTTACTTAGCTTGCTCGATATAGCTGATCGCCTGACCTACAGTGGCGATGTTTTCAGCTTGATCGTCAGGGATTTGGATGTCAAATTCTTTTTCGAATTCCATGATCAACTCAACAGTGTCCAATGAATCGGCTCCTAGGTCGTTGGTGAAGCTTGCTTCAGTGACAACCTCGTTTTCGTCTACGCCTAGTTTATCTACGATAATCGCCTTTACTCTTGATGCAATGTCTGACATAATAAGTGGATTTTTATATTTATATGAGGGCAAAAGTAAAAAAATTTGATAGAAACAAGCGACCTGGTCTTCAAAAACTGTTGTAATTTTAGACTTTGTCTGTAAAAACAAGGCTTCCCATGCGTAAAATCGCTCTTTTGGCCTCAGGATCAGGGTCTAACGTACAAAATATCGCTGAATATTTCAGGGATCATACCGGGGTTGAGATAGCTTTGGTCTTGACCAATAACCGCCACGCAGGGGTCATTGATCGATGCAAAGCTCTCGGTCTGCCTTTGGTCTACGCTTCGGCGGAGGGATTAGGTCAAAAAGGATGGCTGCTCGGCCTACTTCAAGGGCTTGATGTAGACTTTGTCGTTCTAGCGGGATGGCTGAAAATGATCCCCCAAGAGGTGGTTCATGCCTACCCAAATGCCCTAGTGAATATTCATCCAGCATTGTTACCTGACTTTGGAGGCCATGGCATGTATGGCATGAACGTACATAAGGCGGTTAAGAAAAGCGGCGTACTTCAGACAGGTATCAGTATCCACTGGGTGGATGAGTTGTACGACAATGGCGCCTTGATCGAACAACACAGTGTCGATTTGAGTCCTGAAGACCAGCCAGAAGATATCGCCCACAAAGTTCATCAACTCGAATATGTCCACTACCCAAAAGCCATCGAACGCCTCCTCGGCGTTTAACCCCTCGGTACACATTTACACCGATGGTGCCGCTCGGGGCAATCCAGGCCCAGGGGGCTATGGCATTGTCTTGGAAAAAGTAGGGAGCACCTACAGAAAAGAGTTTTTTGGTGGATACCGATATACCACCAACAACCGAATGGAGCTCAAAGCGGTTATTGAAGCGCTGGGAAAACTAAAAACTCCAGGCATCGATGTCCTTATATATACGGACTCCAAATACGTCGTGGATGCCGTGGAAAAAAAGTGGTTGGACAAATGGGTGAAAACCGGGTTTAAAGACAAGAAAAACCCTGATTTATGGAAAGCATATCTTCAAGCGGCGGCCCCATTTAGGGTCAAATTCCAATGGATCAAAGGACACAACCAGCACCCCCAAAACGAACGGTGTGACGCCCTAGCTGTTGCAGCTTCCCACCAGCCCAATCTCCCCCAGGACAAAGGGATGCCATCCTGAGTATTTGTATTATCTTTGGGGCCAAATCTAAATCAATCCCATGTCCCAATTACTTGTTGTTGGCACCGTTGCCTTTGATGCCATTGAAACCCCATTTGGTCAAACGGACAAAATTTTAGGAGGAGCCGCCACCTACATCGGCCTTTCCGCATCGCGATTTAACACAGAGGTAGGTATTGTGTCTGTGGTAGGCGAAGACTTTCCACAAGAAGACCTCGACATGCTAGCTGGACACGGCATTGACCTCAGCGGCATAGAAATCGTTCCCGGTGGAAAGACCTTTTTCTGGTCTGGACGCTACCACAACGACCTAAATGTACGCGACACCTTAGTGACCGAACTCAATGTTTTGGCTGATTTTAAGCCGGTAGTTCCCGAACACTTTAAATCAGCTGAAGTGCTTATGCTGGGCAACCTACACCCACAAGTGCAGATCGATGTGATCCATCAAATGGCTCATAGACCAAAAATGATTGTCCTGGATACCATGAACTTTTGGATGGACCACACCTGGGACACCCTACTTGAGGTGATCTCTATGGTAGATGTCATCACCATCAACGACGAAGAGGCGCGCCAACTAAGCGGGCAGTATTCTTTAGTCAAAGCAGCAGCAGCGATTCATCAGATGGGTCCTAAATACGTGGTCATCAAAAAAGGTGAACACGGCGCATTGTTATTTCACCACCAACAAGTCTTCTTTGCGCCCGCCCTTCCTTTGGAAGAAGTTTTTGATCCAACTGGTGCTGGAGACACCTTTGCCGGTGGACTGGCTGGGTTTATCAGCGCCTCTGGAGGATACTCTTTTGAGCACCTAAAAACCGCCATTATTCAGGGGTCAAACCTCGCCTCGTTCTGCGTAGAAAAATTCGGCACATTGCGTCTGGAACAGCTTGATGAACAGGAGAGAATTCAGCGTTTAGAACAATTCAAAAATCTGACTCAATTCGATATTTCCCTACAAGGGGCTTAACGATCTTATCCCTATATTTGCCCCATGAGTGACGCCATCAAACACGAGTGCGGAATTGCCTTGATTCGGCTGCTAAAGCCGCTTGATTACTACCAGAAAAAATACGGTACAGCCTTTTACGGGGTAAATAAAATGTACCTGATGATGGAAAAGCAGCACAACCGGGGCCAAGATGGCGCCGGGTTTGCCAGCATCAAGCTCGATATGCCTCCGGGCTCGCGTTTTATGAGTCGTGTTCGCTCAGCCAAAGCTCAACCGATCATGGATATTTTTGATCAGATCAATGAGCGCATCAATACCGCGTTGGTCCAAGATCCAAGCCTACTTCAAGATGTGGCGCGTCAAAAAGCGGAAGTCCCGTACATTGGCGAAGTGCTTTTGGGACACGTTCGCTACGGAACCTTTGGCAAAAACAGCATCGAAAGCGTCCATCCCTTCTTGAGACAAAACAACTGGATGCACCGCAACTTAATTGTAGCTGGTAACTTTAATATGACCAATGTTCGCGAGTTGTTTAACAACTTAGTGGACCTGGGTCAGCACCCAAAGGAACAGTCGGACACCATTACGGTCATGGAAAAAATCGGCCATTTCTTGGACGATGCGGTAGCTAAACTGTATAAAAAAATCAAGCAAGAAGGGGTGACTAAAAAAGAAGCAACCCCGCTGATTGCTGATCGATTAAATGTGGCCAAAATACTCAGAAAAGCAGCAAAAAACTGGGATGGAGGATATGCGATGGCCGGCATGATTGGCCACGGAGATGCTTTTGTGCTAAGAGATCCTTCAGGAATCCGCCCTGCCTTCTACTACCACGATGAGGAGGTAGTTGTTGTGGCTTCAGAAAGAGCGGTGATTCAGACCGTATTTAATGTTCCTTTCACGGAGGTACATGAAATCGATCCGGGCCATGCGCTGATCGTAAAAAAGAGTGGATCTGTGTCCATGCCGGAAATTCTAGAACCAAGAGCTCGGAAATCTTGTTCTTTTGAACGCATTTATTTTTCCAGAGGCTCTGACCTGGAAATCTATCAAGAGCGCAAGGCCCTAGGCAAATACTTATTTCCACAAATCTTAGCATCCATTGACCACGACCTAAAAAACACGGTCTTTTCCTACATCCCCAACACCGCTGAAACTTCCTTCTTCGGTTTAGTTCGGGCAGTTCAGCGCTACCTAAACAAAAAGAAAGAAGAGCAGATATTAGCGGCTAAAGGTCAGCTTTCCCCAGAAGAACTCCACGAGATTCTCGACATCCGACCACGCATTGAAAAAGTAGCGATCAAGGACGCTAAGCTGCGCACCTTTATCACCCAAGACAGCGGCCGAGACGATCTAGTCGCCCACGTATACGACATCACGTACGGTTCTGTGCGCCCAACCGATAACTTGGTGATTATCGACGACAGTATCGTACGCGGCACTACCTTGAAAAAAAGCATCTTAAAGATTCTTGATCGCCTTAATCCAAAAAAGATTATTGTCGTTTCTTCTGCACCTCAAATCCGCTACCCGGATTGTTACGGCATTGATATGGCCAAACTGGAGGATTTTATTGCCTTTAAAGCAGCCCTAGCTCTTCATCAAGAACGGGGAACCATGAACCTGGTCGAAGAGATTTACCACCGATGTCTCGCGCAAGCGGAACTTCCTGATCAAGAGGCGATTAATCACGTTACCGCATTTTACGAACCGTTTACCGTAGAGGAAGTCTCCCGTAAAATCGGGGAATTGCTGACTCCTCAAGAAGTGCGCGCTGAGGTTGAAATTGTTTTTCAAACCATTGAAAATCTGCATTTAGCGATCCCTATGCACCAAGGTGACTGGTATTTTACAGGCCAATACCCAACCCCTGGTGGTATGAGGGTGGTGAATCGCGCATTCATCAACTTTTTTGAGGGCAAAAACGAGCGCGCTTACTAATTATTTTCCTCCTAGGAGGAAAAACCCTTCGTTGATCGGAGATGTGCTCGGATAAACCTGGTTTTTGTGCCGTAAGTCAAATGATCTGCACGACCACATAATCACTCACTAATTTAGCTGAATAACCACGCGCTTGTAGGTAGCTGGTGGCTAGATTGGGGAAAAGGCGGGCCGATGGCCCGCCTTTTTAATTTAATTGGTCCTTGCTCATATCTTGTGAATAACTCACTGAAAAACAATGTGAAAACTCAGTTAATTTCCCTTGCAGATTACCTCTATATAACTACATTTGTTTCACCATAGCATAAGTAGGTTAAGTTTATGGTAAGATTTGGGATGAAAAAGCCGGCGTAAGCTGGCTTTTTCTATGTAAAAAGCCCCCTGCAGCAGTAGCTGCAGGGGGCTTTTGTCAAAAATACTGTATTACTTTCTAGTAGCTAATCGCTCAGCTACGTAGTTCCAATCGATTACTTCAAAAAAAGCGCTGATGTAGTCAGGGCGTCTGTTTTGGTAATTTAGGTAGTAAGCGTGTTCCCAAACATCTAAACCTAGAATAGGGAAACCACCACATCCAATTCCAGGCATAAGCGGATTGTCCTGATTAGCGGTAGAGCAAACTTCTAAACTGCCATCTGGCTGAACACAAAGCCAAGCCCATCCAGAACCAAATCGGGTAGCAGCGGCTTTGGAAAATGCGTCTTTAAATGCGTCAAACGAGCCAAATGCAGCGTCGATGGCTTGGGCCAGTGCGCCAGTTGGCAGACCACCTCCCTGAGGACTCATACAAGACCAAAACAAATTATGGTTGTAAAAACCACCACCATTGTTGCGCACAGGCGCATTGTTTAAATCTAAACCTCCTAAAATTTCTTCGATAGATTGTCCTTCTAAAGCAGTGCCTTGGATGGCGGTATTCAAATTAGTGGTATAGGCTTGGTGGTGTTTGGTATGGTGAATTTCCATAGTGCGGGCGTCCATATGTGGGGCCAATGCGTCATATGCATAAGCCAATGCGGGTAGTTCAAAAGCCATATTTTTTCATTTTTGGGTTCACCTGCAAATTTACGGATTTTTTAAGGGGTCTACCCTATGAAAATGTTAAGAAATACCCCTTTGTTTTGACCATAGGACCTTCGGGTTATGGGTTGGATTGATTAATTTGCAGGGGTATATGATGGCTCCCTACCAAATTTATAGTGCATCGGCTGGGTCAGGCAAAACATTTGCCTTGGCGCAATCCTACTTAGCGCTTATTTTGGAAGATGAACGTCCTTTGGCCTTCAAAAATATATTGGCCCTGACCTTTACCAATAAAGCGGTGGGGGAGATGAAAAAGCGGATCCTCCAAGCGCTGTACGACTTCGGACACCACCCCAAGGGTTCCACTGATCTTTTTGATGCGGTACAGAAAAGCCTGGATATCGATCCTGCTTTGCTCAGGGCTAGAGCCAGAAAAAGAGGAAAGGAACTGTTGCATCATTTTGCCTTTTTTGACATCTCTACCATTGACAAATTCAACCACCGTATCCTGAGAACTTTTGGAAAAGACCTGAAGCTACCTCCTGATTTTGAGGTGATCTTAGACACGGGTGAACTGGTCACACAAGGGGTAGAACTGCTCATGGATCAAATCGGTATCGATCCCGAACTCACGGAAATTTTGGTCTCGTATGCCCTGGAAAAAATGGAGGGCAATACCAGTTGGGATCCCAGTCAAAATTTGAAAAAAGTGGGCATGATGCTGTTTGAGGAACTGCATGGTTCTGGAATGGATGCGGCCCAAAGCGCCGACCCAAAAACCCTTAAAGCGTTAAAAAAACAGCTGAAAAGCGATTGGATTAAACGCTCAGAAACTCGCGCCCATAAAGCAAACTCTTTATTGGATCAGATGGACCAAAAAGGAATCGAGCACACCTCTTTTACCCGTGCTTCTTTGCCTAAATGGCTAGAAGAAATTGCCAGAGACGGGATGGAAAAAATTAAGGAGGCTCAGTGGCTGGAAAATTTTGGAGAAACGGACCCCTACAACAAAAAAACAGCGCCAAGTCAAAAGGAACTGATTGACGCTTGGAAGGATGAGCTGACTGAAGCTGTTCTAGAATTAGCCCAAACACGCCACGACATTGAACTGGCCAAAAACAAATACAAAAATCTGTTGCCGCTGTCTGTAATCAGAACCATTTCAGGGGCTATCAATCAGTTATGTGCCGAAAGGCAATGGTTGCCCATCGGTCAATTTAACCAGTTAATCGCCCAAGAAATCAAGGATCAACCTGCCCCATTTATCTACGAAAGGCTGGGAGATCGATACAGCCATTTTTTCATCGACGAGTTTCAAGACACCTCCGTGCTTCAATGGGAGAATCTAGTGCCATTGATCGACCATACCCTTCAAAAAGAGGGGTGGAGCGACGAAGCCGGAAGCTTACTGCTGGTTGGGGATCCGAAACAATCCATATATCGTTGGCGGGGAGGCGATGTCAATCAGCTCATTGACCTCACCAATCAAAAAGTCACCCCCTTCGTGGCGAAACCAGTGATTAATTCCCTGAACACGAATTATCGAAGCAGTGGAACTATAGTCGGTGTCAACAATGAATTGTTCCCTTTTCTAAGCCAATACTTAAGCTATGAACCGTATCGGGCTTTATATGAAAACGATGTGATTCAAAAAATCCACAACCAAAAAGAAGGTTGGGTTTCATTTAGATTTATTGACTCGCAAGAGACGGATGACACCCAACAAGCTTTTTTGGAGCAAGGACTTGACTGCATCAAGCACGCATTGTCATTGGGATACTCCTATGGCGATATCTGTGTGTTGACGCGCAATAACAAACAAGCTGTGGCTTCAGCTAAATTACTCAACGAACTAGGTATGCCAGTGGTTTCTGCTGAATCACTTTTGGTAGGTCAGCATCCTGATGTGCGTTTTTTGATTGATTTATTGCGGTGGAGCTTGGATCCAGACAATCAATTATTGGCCTTTGAGTTGGCTGCGCATCTAGCGCTTAAAAGAACAGAAACGCCTCACGAATTTTTACGTGCTGCGACAAAACACACAGACAAAGTTCTTAAAGACCAATGGAACTGGTCCATCTCCGCTTTTTTATCTCGTTCCCTTTTTGATGGCATGCACTACGCCATTGAACGTTTTGGCCTAGGGGATCACCAACCCGCTTACTTGATTTTCTTTATGGATTATGTTCATGAGTGGACACAATCCAACGGCAACAACCACGCTCAATTTCTGTTGGATTGGGACATTAAAAAAGATCGGTTAAGCATTCAAGCTCCTGAAAATGCTGATGCAATCCAAGTAATGACGATTCACAAAGCCAAAGGACTTGAATTTCCCATAGTCGTCTATAATTTTGTGAATGACCCCCTGATTAAAGATCAAGAGGCCAAGCTTTGGATTCCTGTAGATCCCGATCAACACTTAGGCATGGAGCAACTGCTCATCTCCAAAAACAAATATCTAGCCGAGGCAGAGGAGACGATTTCCGAGGTGTGGGCATTGGACAATGCACAAAAAGAACTGGATGCATTTAACACCTTGTACGTGGCCATGACCCGACCCATTCAAGGGCTTTACCTCATTGCTGAAAAAGCTATCAACCAAAAAGGAGCGCCCTCAACACAAAAAATCGCTGGGCTAATCATCCAATATTTGCAACACAAAAACCGGTTGCAGGAAGCAGAACACGATCATCTAATCGGGCGATATGTCGCTAAAGTGGCGTCTGGTCTGGAAGCGACAAAGGAAATTACTTCTGTGGGATACGCTCCTAGGTCGCCAAAATCAACCCAGGCCTATGTGCCGCATCCCAAATGGAATCAAGATAGCGGACAACAGAAAGCCCAAGAGCTGGGTACGTTCTTTCACGAGTTCATGCAGGAGTACGACCGAACATTTGACCTAAAAGCCGTGGAAACCCAATGGGTACTTCAACAAAAACCTGCTGAAATAGACGTTTTATCCGAGATGGCGCAATTAGTTTTAAGCCACCCAAAACTCAAACACCTATACGGCCCTGAGGTAACGGCCAAAAACGAATGTACCCTGTGGCTTCCCCATACCGCACCTGAGGTATCACAAAGCCCAGGTAAAGAAGTGCTTCGCCCCGATCGATTGGTCTTTGGGCCAGATCATCGGGTTTGGGTGCTCGATTATAAAACAGGTACACCCAAAAAAGAACACGAACAACAAGTAGCCCAATATGCGCAAGCGCTCAGCCATATGGGGTACTCTTTAGAAGAGGCGCTCATTATTTATGTTCAACCCGGATCTATAAACGTAGTTGCGGTCCAAAACACCCTTATTGATGAACACGACATTTAACCAAAAAATGCAACAAGAACTCGACGCTATTGCCGCGGAAGGTTTGTTTAAAAAAGAACGAATTATTACGGGTCCACAGGGATCTGTTGTTGACCTAAATACTGGTCAACACCTGATTAACCTATGTGCCAATAACTATTTGGGGCTTTCCTCGCATCCCGAGGTGATCCAAGCAGCCAAAGACGCCTTGGATACTCATGGGTTTGGGATGTCTTCGGTGCGTTTTATTTGTGGCACTCAAGACGTACACAAAACTTTAGAGAAAAAAATCGCTGATTTCTATGGCACTGAAGACACCATTCTTTACGCGGCTGCTTTTGATGCCAATGGAGGTGTTTTTGAACCTCTATTGGGTGCAGAAGACGCCATTATCTCCGATGCGCTGAACCACGCATCAATCATCGATGGGATTAGACTGTGTAAAGCACAGCGTTATCGCTATGCCAATGGAGATTTAGCTGACCTGGAAACTCAACTTAAGGAAGCCAGGGCTCAAGGGGCAAAAAACATACTTATAGTCACTGATGGGGTGTTTTCTATGGATGGATTGGTGGCTCCTTTGGACGGCATTTGCGATTTGGCCGATCAATACGATGCCCTAGTCATGGTAGATGAATGCCATGCCGCAGGGTTCTTGGGTGCCCGGGGACGTGGGTCCCTGGAGGCCAAAGGGGTCTTAGGAAGAGTCGATATCATCACTGGGACGCTCGGCAAAGCCTTAGGAGGCGCTATGGGTGGGTATACCACAGCCAGCAAACCAATCATTGAAATGCTTCGTCAACGCTCCAGACCTTATTTGTTTTCCAACTCATTGGCCCCATCGATTGTCGGTGCTTCGATTAAAGTATTTGAGCTGATCGATAAAGACACGTCTTACAGAGACCGATTAATGGACAACACCGCCTATTTTAGGGCGGGCATCAAGGCATTGGGGTTTGATATTATCGAGGGTGAAGCGGCTATTATACCCATCATGCTCTACGAAGCAACTCTGGCCCAAGAAATGGCGACTCGTTTGATGGACCACGGCGTATATGTCATCGGGTTTTTCTATCCCGTAGTCCCAAAAGGAAAGGCCCGAATTCGGGTACAACTATCGGCGGCCTTAAGTCGTGAGGAGTTGGATCGCGCTCTAGAAGCGTTTAAAATTGTCGGTCAATCCTTGAACATCATTTAAGCTCTTCTTGGGTTCCTTTTTAAGTGATATAGCCGATCGTTACGCACCTCTGGGCCAGGGGTTGTCTGATTACGTGTTTGTACTTCCCAGTAAGCGGGCGGGATGGGCCTTGGGGGAACAATTATTGGGCCGAGTTAACACGCCCCTAATCGCGCCTGAAATTTGGAGTATTGAACCCTTTGTGGCAGAACTCGCGCAAAAACACCATCCCGGAAACACGGTGCTCCTACTCGAGCTTTACGAGGCTTATCGCGCATTACCTCTGGAAAATCACGATTCTTTTCAGGTTTTTTTGGGCTGGGGCCCTACCTTGTTGGGTGATTTTGAGGAACTAGATCGCTACCTGATTCCTGCAAAAACCTTGATGAGCGACCTAAATTACCTACAAGAACTCAATCATTGGTCGCAAGAAGAACACACCACACCCATGGTGGGTAACTACATGGCTTTTTGGCAAATGCTTTACCCGCTTTACCAGGAGTTTGAGGAGCGGATTTCAGCCAAAGGATGGGCGCACCAAGGGCTTTTATACCGAATGGCGAGTGAAAAAATCGATGAATACCTAAAGAATCATTCCGATAAAAAATGGGTATTTATTGGATTTAACGCACTTAACAAGGCGGAAGAGGTTATTTTCCAAAAAATGCTGGAGTCAGACCGGGCTACCGCTTTTTGGGATATCGACCTGTACTACCTCAATGATCCTGTTCATGACGCCGGTCACTTTATGCGCCAATACAAACAATGGCCGTACTACCAAAACCATCCCTTTTTAGGCCCTGAGTCCTATGGACAATCCTCCCAAAAGATTCAGCTGATCGGTATTCCTAAAACCGTAGCCCAAATGCAGTTTTGCGGTCAATTATTAAGCGCCTTATCCGAGGATGAGCGCAACAAAACAGCGGTAATCCTCGGCGATGAAACAGCTTTAAACCCCTTAATTCACGCACTGCCCGAAGAAGCATCTGCCAATATTACGATGGGCTTTCCGGTTCCCTCCAGCTTGATGGCTTCACTTTGGCGCTTGGTTTGGACGCTGGGTTCCAGAAATGGTGAGGCCCCGATACATAAGCCTGATCTAGTGGCCCTGGTTACCCATCCCTTATTGACTCAGTTTTGGGAGGCTCAGCACCCCGGTTTCTTGGCGTTATTCCGGGAGCGTGTACTCAAACAAACAAAAACCTATTGGACCTTAGACGCGTTGATGCGCGCTATTCCTGAAGCGAGTGGTCTTTGGCAACAATATTTTGACGGGTGGAATCAAGCCCCACTTGAATTTATCGCTCGACAACAAGGATTTACTGAACGGTTGCTGGAACACGATTTATTGGCCGATGATCCAACAGCTGCATCCGTCCTATGGCACGTGCATGAGGTATGGCAAGAACTCAGCCGTATTGCAGGCCAATATTCCTTTGTTGACCAACCCAAGTCTCTTCAGTACCTCTTTGATCAATTGCTGGCTCAAAGACAACTCAATTTTCAAGGAGACGCCTTAGTGGGACTTCAAGTGATGGGTATGTTGGAGAGCAGAAATCTAGACTTTGAGCAAGTCGTCATTACGCATGTGAACGAAGGCCTCTTGCCCGCCGGACGCACAACAAATTCTCATTTGCCGTATGCGTTAAAAAAAGCATTTGGCCTCCCGACGTTTAAGGAAAAAGATGCGGTGTATACCTATCACTTTTACAGACTGTTACAACGGGCCAAAAAAGTTTACCTCACCTACAACACAGCGCCAGATGTATTGGCCGGTGGAGAGAAGAGTCGTTGGATTCACCAACTCCTCGCCGATGAACTCACTCGGAAAAAATGTGTGGAGCTTCCCGCAGCTCCCAACAGCGATTTTCATCCAAACAACCCATTGAGTGTCCAAAAAACTCCAGAGGTACTCGCGGTGATTAAGGAGCACTTATCCGCTAAAATTTCCGCTTCTGCTTTGATGGCTTACCTGCGCAATCCTCTGGATTTTTATCGGAAATACGTATTGAAAATTGAGGATCCTAATCCCTTTGATGGGCAAATCAGCCACCGAGTATTTGGCAATATTGTCCATGACAGTTTGTATGAATTATATTCCCCTTTAGTGGGTAAGGTGTGTTCCCCTGAGGCTTTGGCAGAGGTCAAACAAAAGATAGCGCCTGTGGTGCGTGCGCAGTTTAAAGAAAAACAAGAAGACCCAGAAAAAACAACTGGTCGCAATGCCCTAGCCCTCTCTGTATTGATCAAATCCGTTGAAAATCTAGTGGATTACGATTTGGAGCTAGCCCAGCAAGGGTCGTTGGAATTAATCTCCCTAGAAGAAACCTACACACAGTCACTGAACTTACCTGGAGTAGATGTTCCCTTAGCGCTCTATGGAAAAATTGATCGGATTGATCGACTTAACGGTGTGCTGCGCATCATCGATTACAAAACTGGTCGGGTGATCCCCAGTGAGGTTACGTTGAGTTCTTGGGACCAGTTGCTGTCGGGTTCGGGAAAAGAAAAAGCCTTTCAGCTACTGTTCTACGGTTTACTCACCCAAAACCATCCGACGCTTCAAGGCCCAATCACCGCGGGTATTTTTAGTTTTAAAAATCAAAAAGACGGGGTGATGGGATTTGCCGATAAAAGTCAGAAGCCTCCGCAAATACTGCTGGACGATCCTTTGCTTGATGTGTTTAAAAAAGAACTAACGCATTTGGTTCTCGAGTTGTTAGATCCGGAGCTGCCTTTTGTACAAAAAGAGATAGAGGAGCTATAACTAGAGATTGTATGCCATAAAAAAACCCGGACAAATGTCCGGGTTTTTTGTGGAGAATATCGGAGTCGAACCGATGACCTCTTGCATGCCATGCAAGCGCTCTAGCCAGCTGAGCTAATCCCCCAAAGCGGGTACAAAGAAAATACTTTTTTTGGTTATTATCGCTTTTTTTTAAGGAATAAGGACGATTTTTACGGCTGATCCAACAACCTGAAGCACGCTACATGCGCCTTGATACCGCCACCCTAAAAAGAATTCATCCGCTTGCCTTTCCCGCCATGGCTACCGGTATCGTGGAACCGCTAATTTCGTTGACGGATACCGCTATGGTGGGAAATATCCCCGTCAATGCTGTTGAATCTTTGGCTGCCGCTGGTATCGTCAGTTCCTTCTTGGGCATGTTGACCTGGGTGCTTGGACAAACCCAAAGCTCGATTTCTTCTCTGGTGGCTCAGTATGTGGGCAAGGGCAAACTGGAAGAAATACGCACTCTTCCTGCCCAGGCCATCATCATTAGTGTAGGAGCTAGTTTTGTGCTAGTCGCCTTGGGACTCGCCTTTATGGAACCTGTGTTTCGATTGCTTAACGCAACAGACTCCTTGATCGGATTCTGTGTTTCCTACTTCAAAATTAGAGTTTGGGGGGTCCCCCTGACTTTGCTGACCTTTTCCATTTTTGGCACTTTTAGGGGATTGCAAAACACCCTTTGGCCTATGGCCATTGCTCTGAGTGGGGCCGTGATCAACGCGGTGGCGGATTACTTTCTTGTTTTCGGTTGGGGCGAGTGGATCCCCGCCATGGGTCTTGACGGCGCAGGTTGGGCGAGTTTGTTTACCCAGGTGATTATGGCATTGATCGCTGTGGCGCTCTTGGGTGCCAAAACACCGATTCCGCTGCGCTGGATTGGACCGCCGCATCCTGAGTTAAGGCGATTGATCTCCATGACCTTAAACCTATTTGTTCGATCGGTAGCGCTAAACACCACGCTGATTATCTCTGTGCGTCAAGCTACTGGACTGGGTCCCGCTGCAGTGGGAGCACATACTATAGCGCTGAATCTGTGGTTATTTGCCGCATTCTTAATCGATGGCTACGGCACTTCAGCCAATATCCTCGGAGGCAAGCTGCTCGGACAAGAAAACTATAAGACCCTTTGGGTGCTCACCCGTAAATGTGTGTATTATGGATGGGGTGTGGCGGCCCTGTTGATGCTGGTTGGCTGGTTGGCTTATTACCCTCTTGGTTATTTATTTTCCGAGGACCTCCCTGTACTAGAAGCTTTTTGGGGCGTGTTTTGGATCGTGCTCATCGGCATGCCGATCAATGCCGTAGCCTTTGTATTGGACGCCTTGTTTAAAGGTTTAGGCGAAATGAAGTACCTGCGCAACATCCTGCTCCTAGCCTCTTTTGGCGGTTTTGTCCCCTTTGTTTTACTCGCTCAATACATGGAGTGGGGACTTTCTGGCATATGGGTCGGATTTATTGTTTGGATGGGTATTCGGGCGACCGCTCTTTGGCTGAAATACAAAGCTAAATTTTTGCCGCTGGCCCAAATCTCCTAAATTTACGAAAAGGCTCTTCTATGACAGCGGTACAAAGCTCCGGTTCGGTGCGACTAACTATTGAACATCAAACTGCTTGGATACAGTTTGAACATCCCTCAGGAAACGCCTGTACCTCATCCATGCTCGATCAATTGTGCGCTGCTTTTGATTCCCTAGCTGATCGAAAGGACATTGGCTGGGCCGTGCTGAGTTCTTCAGGAACTACTTTTTGTGCCGGCGCGCATTTGGAAGAAGTCCTGGCATTAAATAATCCTCAAGACGCGGAAAAATTTTTTGGTGGATTTGCGCGATTGATCTTGGCGATGGCCCGATGTAACCACCCTATACTGGGCAGGGTACAAGGCAAAGCCGTAGGTGGAGGTGTAGGGATATTGGCGGCCTGTGACTACGTAATTGCCAGCGAGCACACCTTGATTAAACTATCAGAATTGAGCATTGGGCTGGCTCCTGCGGTGATTGCTCCTGCGGTGGCTCGAAAAATTGGGGCCTCTGGTCTAGCCGCGTTGGCCTTATCCCCGGCCCATTGGCATGAAATTACTGGATTGGCCTGTGGACCGCTTACCCAGCGCACAACTCGAGAACCTGAGGATCTAGACAAAGCGATTGAGGTGTTTTTAAAAGAACAGAGCGCACATGCTCCCAGTGCGCTTAAAGCCATCAAAAATGCGCTTTGGGAGGACACGGCACATTGGGAACAACTGCTCTTCGAGCGGGCAAAAGTCACTGCTGCCCTGGCCCTCAGCCCGGAAACCCAAGCAGCTTTGGAAAAATACCGAAGCAAATAAGTACCTTTGCCAAAATCGATTATGAGTAGCATTCGCATCACCAAGATTTTTACTTTTGAGACCGGTCACGCTCTATGGGGCTATGACGGTAAGTGCCGCAACGTTCACGGACACAGCTATAAACTGTCCGTAACGGTCATTGGAACCCCGAACACCGACCCCAACCATCCTAAATTTGGGATGGTGATCGACTTCACGGACCTTAAAAAAATAGTCAAGGAAGAGGTCGTTGATCCCTTTGACCACGCCACTGTTTTTAACAAAAACACGCCCCATAAAGCGTTAGCAGAAAGTCTAGCTGAACAGGGACACCACATTATTCTAGCTGATTATCAACCTACTAGCGAAAATATGGTCGTTGACTTTGCGGAGCGCATCAAAAAAAGGCTGCCGGAGCACATCAAACTACACAGCCTAAAGCTTCAAGAAACTGAATCTTCCTACGCCACCTGGCACGCCAGCGACAATCCATAACCCATGCACAAAATCAGTCTGGCACCCAACAAACGCATCTATTTTGCCAGCGACCAGCATTTTGGCGCTCCAGATCCCGCTTCGAGTAGGGCCAGAGAACACCGATTTATTGCCTGGCTGCATAAAATCACCCCTGACTGCGGTGCCTTGTTTTTATTGGGAGATCTTTTTGACTTTTGGTTTGAATATGACCGCGTAATTCCTAAAGGATTTGTGCGTGTTCAAGGGGCGTTGGCCCAGATAGCTGACCGAGGTATTCCCCTTTATTTTTTCACCGGTAATCACGACCTCTGGGTACGCGATTACCTCAGCGAAGAATTAGGTTTTCAGGTCTTTAGCCAACCTCAATATTTTGAGATCGGATCAAAGAAATTTTTAATCGGACACGGCGATGGTTTAGGGCCTGGGGACTACGGATACAAGCGGATGAAAAAGGTCTTTACCTTTCCCTTGTTTCAAACGGCCTTTAAGTGGCTTCATCCGGACTTGGGCGTGCGATTTGCCCAATATCTTTCGCTGCGCAATAAACTGATCTCTGGGTCTGATGACTTGGTGTTTACGGGACTAGAAAACGAATGGCTGGTTCAGTACGCATGGAAGAAACAAGCGCAATTCCCTGTTGACTATTATCTTTTCGGTCACAGACATCTTGCGTTGGATCTACCGATAGATCCAAAAATTTCAGGTATTCCAGAAGCGCGTTACCTCAATACAGGGGATTGGATCACCCACAATTCGTATGCGGTTTTCGATGGAACTAGCCTGGAACTATGCCGCGAAAAAGCGGACGCTGCAGTCTAAAATTCTTCCTCCGCTTCAGTCGGTATCCGGGAGCTTTTTTTGATGTCCTTAACCATCAACTGCACTGAGGTGACCCCATTCCATGTATTGCTTGAAATAGAAAAAAGCACATCGACTAGGCTTCGCGCCCTCATCAAGGATTGGGCATGAGCCCAACCAAACCCGATAAAGGGAATAGCGGCGCTATCTCCTTGTGCCCAAGCCCCCTTTAAATGGCTGTTGTCAGCACCTACCGTCTGTGCATAACCGGTTTCATGTACCGCATAGGCCGCCCATACAGGGGCCTCATTCCCCGGTCCAAAAGGACCCATCTGCTGAAGTATGCGCATCAGTTTGGGATTAACTTCCCTGAGCTCTATGGTCGCGTCTACGCGTATACTAGGCGTCCTTTGGTGCGCTTCGATTCGTTCTGCTACAATTTGGTTAAACGCTGTTTTAAACGTTTCATATTTATCGGGGTCACAACTCATCCCTGCGGCCGCTTTATGACCGCCGAACTGGATTAAATGTTGACTACACGCCTCCAAGGCCCCATGCAAATCAAAATCGGAAACAGAACGCGCAGAGGCGTGCAAAATACCCTCGTGTTCTGTGAACACCACCGTGGGCCTGTAATAGGTTTCTGTGAGTTTAGACGCCACGATACCGATTACACCCTTGTGCCAATGACCGCAGACCACTGTAGCTGACGCCTCCTGTTCCTGCAGGGCTTCCACCTGTGCCAATGCCTCTTGAAAAATAGTTTCTTGATGCCCCCTTCGCTGGGTGTTCCAGGTTTCGATTTCTTGGGCCATGGCTCTGGCCTGATCCAGGGACTCCTCCATCAGCAAGGATACCGCATGCTGGCCGTGCTTGATCCGACCTGCAGCGTTGATGCGCGGAGCGACATGGAACTGCAATTGTTCCATCTGCAATGGACGCTGTTTTGTCTGCTCGGTGAGTACGGCAAAGGCGGCTCTTGGTTTTTGGTTCATTTGGGCTAACCCCAAATAAGCCAGGGTTCTATTTTCCCCCGTTAGGGGTACAATGTCGGCTGCAATCGCCGTAACCACCAAATCCAAATAAGGGGCCAATGTGCTTTCGGGATCCAGTCCCATGGCCAAACACAAGCCGTGTATTAACTTAAGTCCCACACCACAACCGCATAGTTCCTTATAGGGATAGCTACAGTCTGAACGTTTGGGGTCCAAAACAGCTACCGCTGGTGGAAGTGTTGATCCTGGTTCGTGGTGATCGCAAACCACGTAATCAATGCCTAAAGATTTGGCGTGGGCTATTGGCTCGTGGGCTTTAATGCCGCAGTCCAAGGCGATGACTAAGTCAATTTGTTCAGCCTGTGCGCGGTCTACACTCACCCAGGAAACGCCATACCCCTCTAAGTATCTATCGGGGATGTAGGTGGTGACCTGATCGGTAAACTGCTGTAAAAATCCGGCCATCAAAGCGACAGAGCACGTTCCGTCTACATCGTAATCCCCATAGACCATCAAGCGACTACCTTGGGCCAATGCATCCATGATTCGATCCACAGCTACGCCCATGTCGGTCATTTCAAACGGATCGTGTAGCGCCGACCATTCAGGCCTAAAATAAGCCTTGGCCTGGTCGTAACTAGTCACCCCTCGCTGTACCAATAAAGCAGCAATCGCTGAAGGAACACCCAAGGATTGGGCGAGTGAAGCGGTTAAACCCGCATCAGCCTGAGGGGCAAACTGCCAGTGCATGGAAAAATTTGTTAGGATTCGTGGTGGAAAACACAACTGGTGGAAACCTCAGAAAATCTGCGGAACATCTCCATGACTCCACAGTATTTCGTAACTGAAAGCTCCACACAGCGTTCCAATTTTTTTTCATCTAATTGATCTCCATAAAAATGATATACCACCTTTACGCGATCGTAATACTTAGGGTGTTCCTCCGTCAATCTGGCATCTATGTCAATTTCAAAGGCGCGCACCGGCACTTTCATCTTTTGGAATAGGGATACCACATCGAGACCAGAGCACCCCGCTAGCGCGGTAAGCATCAACGACTTGGGACGATATCCGGCCCCTGATCCCCCATCTTGAACATCAACATCTACAGACACCATGTGTCCTGACGCGTTTTCACTTTCAAAATTCATACCGCCTTTCCAAACGGTCTTACAGAGATTATTCATGGTTATGGTTTTTTCGTGTTTCTTGAATGGCACCGCCGAGCACAATAACCAACTCCCCTTTAGGAGGATGATTGGTGTAATGATCCGCGACTTCTTGAAGTGTTCCTCGTTGTGTTTCCTCAAACAATTTGGTCAACTCTCGAGCAACAGCACAGGGTCTATCCGCTCCGCACACTTCGATGAGTTGATTCAAGGTTTTGACGAGTTTATATGGGGATTCATACAGAATAGTACTCCTGGTTTCTTGGGCTATCTGTGCCAACCTGGTTTGTCTGCCCTTTTTGGGGGGCAAAAATCCTTCAAATACAAAACGATCGTTCGGCAATCCGCTTTGTACCAACGCTGGCACAAAAGCAGTGGCGCCGGGAAGGCAAGTCACCGTTATCCCTTCCTGTATGCATGCTCTAGCCAGGAAAAATCCAGGATCAGAAATTCCGGGAGTTCCCGCATCAGTTATCAAAGCCATCACCTCTCCAGCGGCGATGCGCTTGACCAAACCCTGTGTGGTATGGTGTTCGTTATGCATGTGATACGACTGCATGGGCGTGGAGATCTGGTAGTGCTGGAGGAGTTTTTTGCTCGTTCTGGTGTCCTCCGCCAAAATCAAGTCAGCCTCGTTTAATAGGCGAATGGCCCTATGGGTCATGTCTTCTAAATTCCCAATCGGGGTGGGGATCAAATACAACTGTGCCATGAGCGCGTGATTATCAATCGAATTGACGGTCGATCCAGGACAAGAATCGTTGAACAATTTCCTGTTTTTGATCCCAGTGAGGGTACTCTGGACGGACCCAATGCTCCATCAAGTCTTGAGCGAGTTGGGCGGACTCTAGTGTCATTAATTGGGAAAGGACTTGGTCTAAATCCTCACCACGTCCTTCAAATAGTTGCTTGGTATACACCAGGCGGTCGTTTAGGTCAAGCCTAAATCTTCCCCCCAATAAATCATTGACCGTTTTGTTGGGTTTAGTCGACCCTGACTCCGCAGGTTCTTGATCCGCTGAAGACTTCCAAAAATCGGATGGATCTATGGCGTCCGGCTCTACAGAATCATCCATTTGAGGTAACATATGGATGATGGTATCCATCCCTGGAGTTACCTCAGGAGTGGTTTGTGAGGTGCTCAATGATTCTGGGTGATCTTGTAAATACTTTAAGGCCGCTGCTTTTTCGTAAATCACCTGGATTCGCGCCAAAAGCAGGGTCGCGTCCATAGGCTGTTGTTCGCTACTGATGGCCTGAGCCAGTTCCTTAATTTCTTTTTGAAGGGCTGCCAAAATCATGGCCCTAAGATACTTTATTTGGCCCAATACCCAGTCTTTTTTATGGGCAAATCCCCCTTATTTGCCCTGATCAAGGAGATGGTCATTAGCAGATTATTTGTATTTTTAAACCCAAAACCTACCGCATGTTTTTAGAAAACACCCCGAGCCACAAGGCGCAATTTGGATGGATTGAAGTGATTTGTGGGTCCATGTTTTCCGGAAAAACTGAAGAGCTGATTCGGCGCCTCAAAAGAGCTCAATTTGCCAAGCAAAAAATCGAAATCTTTAAACCGCAAATCGATACCCGATACGATGAAAGCGATGTCGTTTCTCACGACGAAAACAGCATTCGCTCGACGCCGGTTCCCGCAGCGGCCAACATCAGGCTCCTCGCCGACGGTTGTGATGTAATCGGTATCGATGAAGCGCAGTTTTTTGACGACGAAATTGTCAATGTGTGCAACGATCTAGCCAACAAAGGCATGCGCGTCATTGTGGCCGGCCTGGACATGGATTTTCGCGGAAATCCTTTTGGTCCGATGCCTGCTTTGATGGCCACCGCTGAATACGTGACAAAAGTACACGCTATATGCACCAGAACAGGGCAGCTAGCTAACTACAGCTTTAGAAAATCAAACGACAACCACTTGGTGATGCTAGGGGAAACTGCGGAATACGAGCCGTTGAGCCGAGCTGCATTTTACAAAGCCATGCTCAAAGAGCGCATCGCCCAGCTGGAAGTAGAAGAAGAGCCATTGTCAGGAAAACAAACTCCTGAAGCGCCTAAATCATGAGTGGGCACACCAGACTTGTCCTTGATGCCCAAGCGCTGGCTCATAACTACCGTGTATTGCGCAGTAAAACAGCCCCGCAAACGGCGCTTTTAGGCGTCGTTAAAGCTATGGCTTATGGTAGTGATGCTCTATTTGTAGCGCGCACCCTAGCTCAGCTAGGCATCGATTATTTGGCCGTGGCCTATGTTCCCGAGGGTATCGCCTTGCGGGAAGCCGGTATTCACACCCCCATCTTGGTGTTGCATCCACAACTCGATCAACTCGATGAACTGTGGAGCTATTGCTTGGAACCCAGCGTCTATTCCTTTAGGGTGTTACAAGCCCTAAGCGCTCGAAAAGAGCAGCTTCCCATCCATATCAAATTAAATACCGGTTTGAACCGGCTGGGTTTTGAGCGAGAAGACCTGGCCCAACTCGGCGAATACCTCAATCAATCGCCCCACTTGAAAAGGACGGGCATACTCTCGCACCTAGCGGCTTCTGAAGATCCTGGACAGGATGAATACACCAGGGAACAATTGGCTGAATTCACGGCCATGAGCGATGAACTCGCTAAACTAACTGGAGGGTTTGCCTACAAGCACTTGTGCAACACCTCGGGTATTTTGAGGTTCCCTGAAGCGCACTTTGACTTGGTGCGCAGCGGAATAGGGCTTTACGGTTACCCGAATGATGGGGCTCTGGAACAGGAGTTTATCCCATTTGCCTCCCTGTATACAGTAATCTCTCAAATACATCACCTCAAACCAGGAAATGGAATCGGCTACAACCGTGCAGAAGTGGCTAGACAACCTATGAAAATAGCTACGCTACCCATCGGTCATGCGGATGGCATCAGCCGAATATATGGATTGGGCAAAGGCGGTGTGTGGATCAATGACCAATGGGCACCAATTGTGGGCAATGTGTGTATGGACATGATTATGGTCAATGTTACAGACATCGAATGCGCTGAAGGCGACGAAGTGGTCGTTTTTGATAAAAAACACCGGGCTGATCAGCTGGCCGAAGGTGCTGGAACAATTTCTTACGAACTGTTGACGGCGCTATCGAGAAGAATTAAGCGATCCTACCTACCGCTGGAAGATTTCAAATAGTTACAAAAATAACATTTTGTTATATTTTAATTAAATAGCTTCCTCGGGTCTTGTTCGGTGGTTGTTTTTAGCTAATATTGCACCGCTAAATTACTCTATATGAAAATAGCTGTTGTAGGTGCCACCGGAATGGTTGGCGAAGTGATGCTTAGGGTGCTCGAAGAGCGCCAGTTTCCGTATACCGAATTGCTTTTGGTCGCTTCGGAGCGCTCCGTAGGCAAAACCATCACCTACAAAGGAGAGCACCATACGGTCATCTCGCTCGAAGCTGCTGTAGCTGCTGCTCCAGATATTGCTATATTTTCAGCAGGTGGAGATACCTCACTGGCTTGGGCACCAAAATTTGCCGCTGTAGGCACGACAGTTATCGACAACTCTTCTGCTTGGCGCATGCATCCAGACCACAAATTAGTGGTTCCTGAGATCAACGCAGATGTGTTGACTGCCGACGACAAAATCATTGCCAACCC
>JBEAQS010000044.1:0-10100 GCA_041163765.1 Bacteroidota bacterium
GATGCCCAAGCTATTCGCGAAGGCCGATTAAAACCGACCGACTTAGCGGAAGAGGATCGGGATTATTTCTTGGAGCGCCGTTATCCAGCCTTTGGAAACTTGGTTCCGAGAGATGTGGCTTCACGCGCTGCCAAGGAGCGTTGTGATGCTGGATTTGGGGTAAACAAAACTGGCGAAGCCGTTTATTTGGATTTTGGTTCTGCGATCATGCGCTACGGCAAAGAGAAATCTTTGGTGATGGGGATCAAGGAGGCAGACCAGGCGACTATTCGCCGTTTGGGTGAGGAAGTGGTCGAGGCCAAATACGGAAACCTATTCCAGATGTACGAAAAAATCGTAGATCAGAACCCGTATAAAACCCCGATGATGATCTACCCGGCGGTGCACTACACCATGGGCGGACTTTGGGTGGACTACAACCTACAAACCACCATCCCTGGATGTTATGCCGCTGGAGAAGCTAACTTCTCTGAGCACGGAGCCAACCGTTTAGGGGCTTCTGCGCTGATGCAGGGATTGGCCGATGGATATTTTGTATTGCCCTACACCATTGGTGACTACTTGTCCAAAGATATTCGCACCGGAAAAATCTCTACCGATCTTCCAGAGTTTGAGGCCGCTGAACAAGCGGTTCGCGCTCAAATGGAGGCCTTGGTCAACGCCAATGGAACCCATCCAGTGGATTACTACCACAAAAAACTGGGTAAAATCATGTGGAATAAATGCGGTATGGCCAGAAACGAACAGGGCTTGAAGGAAGCGATCGAAGAGATTGCTGCCCTGCGTGAGGATTTCTACAAAAACGTAAAAATTCCAGGCACCACCCACGGAAAAAACCAAGAGTTGGAAAAAGCGCTACGCGTAGCTGACTTCTTGGAGTTGGGAGAGTTATTTGCCAAGGATGCGCTTAACCGCAACGAATCGTGTGGCGGTCACTTCCGCGAAGAGTTCCAAACGGAAGAAGGCGAAGCATTGCGCGACGACGAAAACTTCCGTTTTGTGTCGGCTTGGGAATACAAAGGCGCTCCTAAAGACGCTGTTCTTCACAAAGAGGAACTTATCTACGAAAACATTAAAGTTAAGGCCAGAAGCTATAAATAAGATAAGGACATGAAGCTTACACTCAACATTTGGCGTCAACAAGACGCATCGTCTAAAGGTCAGTTTGTGACCTACCCGATTGATGACATCTCACCAGATATGTCCTTCTTAGAAATGCTGGACGTGCTCAACAACAAACTCATCCTCCAAGGACAAGAGCCTGTGGAATTTGACCACGACTGCCGTGAAGGGATTTGCGGTTCTTGTTCTTTGCAGATCAACGGAGAGCCACACGGACCAGATCGTCTGGTCACTACGTGCCAACTGCATATGCGCATGTTTAAAGATGGGGACACCATCGACATTGAGCCGTTCCGCGCTAAAGCATTCCCGGTCATCAAAGATTTGATCGTCGATCGCACCGCCTTTGACCGCATTCAACAAGCCGGTGGATATGTTTCGGTAAACACCTCAGGGAATACTACCGATGCCAACGCTATTTTGGTGCCAAAACACGACGCGGACGACGCGTTTAGCGCTGCCGCTTGCATCGGTTGTGGTGCCTGTGTCGCTGCGTGTAAAAACGCGTCTGCCATGCTCTTCACTTCGGCCAAAGTGTCTCAATACGCCTTACTGCCACAAGGTAAGGTCGAAGCGACTACACGCGTTTTAAACATGGTAAAACAAATGGATTTAGAAGGATTCGGAAACTGTACCAATACAGGAGCTTGCGAGATCGAATGCCCTAAGGGAATCTCTTTAGAAAACATTGCCCGCATGAACCGAGAATACCTCAGCGCATCGCTGCAAGGTTAATCGCCTTAAACCACAAAAAAACCCGCTGATAGCGGGTTTTTTTATGCGTATATCAGAACTCTTCTAAGTCGTCGTCTTCATCCACAAGTACAGCTTCAGCAGCTGCCTGCTTGCGGCAATCCACTTCGATGGACATGACTGCCGGGCGATGAAATGCTCCGCTGGAAACCCCTAATTCGGGTACGTTGTAATTGCGGCGCATATAGTTGGCCCAAATCGGCAAGGCGAGTGCAGCACCCTGTCCATAAGTAATCGATTGAAAGTGGGTAGCCCGGTCTTCCGCCCCTACCCAAACCCCTGTGACCAGGTTAGGCACCATGCCCATAAACCAACCGTCGCTTTGGTTCTGAGTGGTTCCGGTTTTTCCGGCGATGGGGTTGGTAAATTTCCACGGATACCCTGTGGCCATTTCCTGATAATCCACGCGGTAGGTTTCTGCCCCCTCAGTGCGCAGACGAGCTCCAGATCCTCCTTGAGTCACCCCCTCTAAAAGATTGACCACTGCATAAGCTACGTCTTCACTGAGCACATCTCTGGTCTCTGGAGTGTACTGATACAGCACGCGGCCGTTTTTATCTGTGATGTGGGTAATGGCTACGGGTTTGACATAAACTCCTTTGTTGGCAAACGCGCTATACGCCCCCACCATCTCCATGACGTTGATGTCCGCTGTACCTAAAGCAATGGAAGGAACTGGCGGAATGGTATTGCGAATCCCCAGGTTTTTCACCAACTGAACCACGGGTTCAGGTCCTACCTGATCGATTACTTGTGCGGTAATCGAATTGACCGATCTAGCCAAGGCGGTGCGCAAAGTCATCATCTCCCCAGTAAATTCCTCTCCGGAATTTCGAGGACACCACGCTTCAATATTGTTGTGTTTCCCGGGTGCAATGCAGTATTGAGTATCTGGACGAACATCACAAGGCGAAAGCCTTAACTGATCGATGGCTGCCGCATAAACAAAAGGTTTAAACACGGAACCCGCTTGACGCGATCCTTGGAACACATTGTCGTACTGGAAATGGCGGTAGTTGATGCCGCCAACCCACGCTTTGATGTGGCCGGTTTGGGGCTCCATCGACATCATAGCTGCCCGCATAAAATACTTGTAGTAAATAATGGAATCCTTTGGCGTCATGACAGTGTCTCGTTCGTATTCAGGAGACTTCCAGTCAAAAACGCGCATCGCCTTGGGCTGGTCAAAACTGGCCAATATATCCGATTCAGACTTTCCCTCCGCCTTCATCGCAAACCAACGTTCGGACCTTCTAATCGCTGTCTGCACAATTCGGTTAATCTCCTCAGCGCTCACGCCTGAAAAAGGAGCCGTCTTGTTTTTCTCTCGGGTATTTTGCTTGTTAAACGTGGCTTGAACATTTTTTAAATGCTCCGTCACTGACTCCTCTGCGTGTTCTTGCATGCGTGAATCAATCGTGGTGTACACCCGAAGTCCGTCCAGGTAGAGGTTGTATTTAGATCCGTCTTCTTTGGGATTCTTCTCGATCCAATCCTTGAGGAAATCCCTGAGGTGCATCCTGAAATATGTAGCCAATCCCGATTGGTGAGACTGAGGGTTGTAGTTCAAATTCAAAGGAATTTGTTGCAGGGAGTCCAGGGCGTCATCCTCGATAAAGCCATACTTTTCCATCTGATCCAACACGACATTTCGTCGGCGCAAGGTCCCTTCTGGATTGCGGTTTGGTCTTGGGTTGTAGAGCGAGGAGTTTTTGAGCATTCCGATCAACATAGCGGACTCTTGGACCAGCAAATCTTTTGGTTCTTTGCCAAAATAAGTCAAGGCAGCAGATCTGATCCCGTCGGCATTGTTGCCAAAGTCATAGGTGTTGAGGTACATCGCGATGATCTCTTCTTTGGTGTATTGACGCTCTAAACGCACAGCTATCACCCATTCCTTAAACTTTTGCAGGATACGCCCCGGTTTAGAACGCGCGACCTTCTCGGTAAACAACAACTTTGACAGCTGCTGGGTGATGGTGCTCGCACCCCCGCGAGTACCTAAAAATACAACGGCGCGCAAGGTGCCGATCGCGTCCACCCCAGAATGATCAAAGAACCTACTGTCCTCCGTGGCAATCAAGGCGTCTACCATTTCTTGGGGCAAATCCTCATAGCGCACCGGACTGCGGTTTTCATCTAAGTAAAAAGTTCCCAGTGTTTTTCCGTCCGCACTGATGATCTCTGTGGCTAGATTGCTGTTCGGATTCTCCAATCGCTCAAAACCAGGCATCGGCCCCAACAATCCATAAGCCGCCAGGGTAAACAATATGGCCAAGAGGACCAGTCCGCCAAAAAAGAGACGCCACAACCAGCGTTGAACTGCCGCCGGTGGAGTCTTTCTCGGGGTAAACGCCTCTTTTAAAGAGGCCATAAAATCAATGACTTGCTTCTTTTTCATCGGTGTTGTTGTACAAGGTATATCCTACTGCATCTACGGCAGGGAGTGGGTCTAGGCCTTCTAGGGATCCCAGTGATCTCATCACTTGTCTCAGGCGCAGTACGTGTCTGCCTGCCTTAAGCGGCTGATTTTCCTTGATCAGCCATTTGGTGGTAATCGAAGCTCCTTGGCCAGAGCCGAGCCATCGGCCTTGAGCATCTGCAACATCTAAAGCTAAACTATCCGTTTGAGTGCTGCCATCTGGGGTTACCCATTGGGCGACTAAAAGCAAATTGCTGTACGGATATTCCTGGCGATGCCGCACGATTAACTCCAAATCATAGGTTTGGGTGGTATCTTGAATATCAAAAGCGTGTTGAACCACCCGTTTGATGGGCCAACCTTCTGCAGGCAATACCGTCATATCGGCGGAAACAACACCATCACTGCAGGCGCCCATAAGCGCTAGCATCAAAAAACCAGCTAAGTAATTACGCTTGTTTTGGCGGCTGTGGCCCTCTTTTCCTGCCATTGTTTCTGCCTTTTTGGTTTGATCTACCCGGCTGCGCCGTGCGCTCCCCCTCTGGCCTTGGCGGGCGAGCACCCCCTTCTGGCTTGGGATTGTTTCTGTTTCCGGAAACCGATTTGGGGGCGTTTGGCGCACCTGCTTGTGGGGCGTTTCCAGATTTATTACGGCGTTTGTTGTTTGATTTTCCTCGTTTAGGAGCGTCAAATCGGGTCAACGAGTCTTGACCTACTACATTTTCAAACACTTTTTCAACCTTGACTACATTGTCCGCAGCGTATTCTTCCACGGAGGCGATGGTCTCTTGGTTTTTGTTTTTCTCCAAAATCTCCAAAACCTGCTCCTTAGTCAACATATGCCAGTTGGCAGGATCGTCCCGGTAGGTAAACCAGAGTTTTTCTTTGAAGATATCGACCTTCTGGCAGTAGGCGATTCCTTTCTCCGTCCTGAGCTTAGTGTCCGCAGCGGGAAAATCCTTGAGCGCGTCGACATAAACATCCAGTTCGTAGTTTAGGCAGCACTTGAGCTTGCCGCATTGGCCTGCTAGTTTTTGCGGATTGAGGGAGAGTTGTTGATAGCGAGCAGCAGCCGTTCCCACCGATCTGAAATCAGTCAGCCAAGTAGAGCAGCACAACTCTCGTCCACAAGAGCCGATACCCCCTAAACGCTGGGCTTCCTGGCGCAAGCCGATCTGGCGCATCTCGATGCGGATGTTAAAGGCCTTGGCCATATCCTTGATCAACTGCCTGAAATCGACGCGCTCTTCTGAGGTGTAATAAAAAGTGGCCTTAGAGGCGTCGCCTTGAAACTCAACATCGGAGAGCTTCATCTCCAGTTTGAGGGCGATGGCTAGCTCTCTGGCTCCCTTCTTGATCTCTTCTTCTCGATTTCGGGCATTCTGCCAAATCTCGATGTCTTTTTGGTTGGCTTTTCGGTAAATTTTGAACAGACTAGCGTCTTGGTGATCCACCTTCTTTTTGTCCATCTGTATACGCACCAAAGGACCTGTCAAGGTCACGATGCCTATGTCGTGCCCGGCTTTGGCTTGAGTAGCCACAACATCACCTACGGCCAATGGCAAACGATCTTCATTGCGGTAAAATTCTTTTCGCGCATTTTTAAAGCGCACTTCAACACAGTCGAAAGCCGCTTCTTCAGCAGGCAGTGACATATTGGCTAGCCAATCAAATACCGTGAGCTTGTTGCACCCATCGGTACCACAAGTTCCGTTGTTTTGACAGCCCCTTGGGGTTCCGTCTGAGGAAGTTCCACAATTACCACACGCCATAATCTGCTGTTCTGTTTATTTCCGGCCTTAAGGTCCGACCGTCTTTGGATTATTTGCGCAACGCTTTGATTACTTCAACAATCTTTGCTTGAAGTTCTTCCAACAATTCTGGATTGTCGATCAACATCGCTCTAACCGCATCGCGTCCTTGTCCTATTTTGGTGTCTCCATAACTGAACCAAGAACCGCTCTTTTTGATGATTTCATACTCGACTCCTAAGTCGATTACCTCGCCCATCAACGAAACTCCTTCGCCGTACAAAATATCAAATTCAGCGGTTTGGAATGGAGGGGCTACTTTGTTTTTCACCACTTTCACCCGAGTTTTGTTTCCGGTTACGTTGCCGTCGTTGTCTTTGATCTGGGTGGATTTGCGAATATCCAAACGCACTGAGGCGTAGAATTTAAGCGCATTACCTCCCGTAGTAGTTTCTGGATTGCCAAACATCACCCCGATCTTTTCGCGCAACTGGTTGATGAAGATCACCGTACAATTGGTTTTAGAAATACTCGCCGTCAATTTTCTCAAGGCCTGAGACATCAAACGGGCGTGTAATCCCATTTTTGAATCCCCCATTTCCCCTTCGATTTCGCTCTTGGGCGTCAAGGCGGCCACCGAGTCAATCACCACGATATCTACCGCTCCTGAACGAATCAAGTTGTCCGCGATTTCCAGGGCTTGTTCCCCGTTGTCCGGTTGAGAAATAATTAAATTATCTACGTCTACCCCTAATTTTTGGGCATAAAAACGATCAAAAGCGTGCTCCGCATCGATGAATGCGGCAATTCCCCCTTGTTTTTGGGCTTCTGCCATAGCGTGAAGCGTCAAGGTGGTTTTACCGGAAGATTCCGGGCCATAAATTTCAACAACGCGCCCTTTGGGGTATCCACCCACTCCCAGGGCCAAATCCAACCCGATTGATCCCGAAGGAATCACTTCAACTTCTTGGGCGACCGTGTCTCCCAACATCATCACCGCACCTTTTCCGTAGGTCTTATCCAGTTTGTCTAAGGTGAGTTTCAGGGCTTTAAGCTTGGCTTCTTTTTCGTTGCTCATGGCGTTGTTTTTAGGTCAGCTAAGGTAGTATTTTTTATTGGCATCTAAAACGCCCCCGGTGAAATGAAGTCGGAATCGGTCATCGGAATTTATCCCTATATTTGGCCCATTCATTTACACGTTATGGCGCGCATTCTCACTGGCATTCAAAGCACTGGAACCCCGCATTTAGGCAATATTTTGGGAGCGATTATACCCGCATTGGCCTGGGCACAAAAACCGGAAAACGACTCATTTTTATTTATTGCTGACCTGCATTCGCTCACCCAGATCAAAGACGCTGAACAGTTGCGCTTTAATACCCGAGCCACGGCAGCTACCTGGCTGGCTTTTGGTTTAGATGTGGAGAAAACGGTGTTTTACAAACAGAGCGATGTGCCGATTGTCACGGAACTGGCCTGGTACCTCAACTGCTTTTTTCCCTATCAAAGATTGACCCTAGCTCATTCGTTTAAAGACAAAGCCGACAGACTTGAAGACGTCAATGCCGGGCTCTTTAGCTACCCGATGTTGATGGCTGCAGACATATTGATCTACGACGCTGCTTATGTGCCCGTAGGCAAAGACCAGTTGCAACACTTAGAAATGACCCGTGACGTTGCCATGCGTTTTCACGCCCAGTTCGGGGAAACGTTTGTGCTCCCTGAGGCCAAGGTGCAGGAAGACACTATGTACATTCCCGGAACTGATGGGGGTAAAATGAGCAAAAGCAAGGGAAATACCATCGATATTTTTCTGCCCGAGAAAGACCTAAAAAAACAGATCATGGGCATCTTAACCGACAGTACGCCCTTGGAAGAGCCAAAAAATCCGGATACCTGCGCGGTATTTGCCCTGTACCAACACATCGCTGATCGGGATCAGGTCGCTGAAATGCGGGCCCAATACTTGGCAGGAGGTTATGGATTTGGCCATGCAAAAAAAGCCCTGCTCGACGCTGTTCTTGAGCGATTTGCCGAGCCTAGAGCCCGTTTTGCTCACTATATGGAACACCCGAATGAGATCGATGACGCCCTAGCGGTGGGTGCGGCTAAAGCTCGTTTGGTCGCCCAAAGTGTGCTGGATCGCGTGCGCGAAAAACTGGGGTACTAGTTTCGCGCTGTCTTGGGCACAAACCACCCGCCCTCTACACGGTAAAGCACCCCGGCTATTTCCAGCCCTAACAATATCCCCATCACTTCGCCCACCGGCCTGCGGGTGTCCACAGACAAGTGATCTGCCGTTGCGCGCCCTCGCTGGCGCAGGGCGCGCAACACATCTTGTTGCGCCAAGTTCAGTGCTGGAACCAGCTGTTTTCTGGTCTGTGGCACAAAATCATCCCAACCCATATGGCAAAATAAATCAGCGGCGTGCCTGACTAGATGAGCGTAATCCGGTTTGGCCAGCACGTCCAAACACCCCGCGCTATTGAGGTCGTTGGTTCTTCCTGGAACCGCACAAAGCGTTCTTTCATAAGATTTGGCTAGGTGAGCCGTGATCATACTGCCTCCTTTTCGGGGGGATTCAACCACCAAAGTCACTTCGGACAGGCCTGCAATAATCCTGTTTCTGCGCACAAATTGAGCTGGCTGAGCGCGTTCCCCATACCAGTATTCCGTAATCAAACCACCCTGTTCCAACAGCAACGGAATGTATTTTTTGTGGTGCGCTGGATAGATTTGGTGCATTCCGTGGGCCAAACAAGAAATGGTCGGCAAACCGTTTTTATGGGCCGCCAATTGAGCGCAAATGTCTACTCCTTGGGCCAATCCACTGACGATGACTACCCCCGTGGTAGCTAGATCAGCCATAAAATCAATCAAAAAATCTTGACCGTATGGGGTCATGCTCCGGGTTCCGACCACGGAAATCAATTTTCTGTGCCGATGTGGGTGGTGAAGACCTAGGGAACTCAAGGGACCCTGACCGAAAAGCATCAAGGGTGCGTCGGGGCACTGCTTGAGGTTGAACGGGTAAGGACCCGAGGTTAGGCACCAAGTCCACAGGCCTAAGGACTGGATACGCGCCCATTCCCTGACCGCTCGCTGATCTGTGGAGGTGGAAAACAAGTCTGGGAATTTTGTCTGTGCTAGATCGCGCGCCTGCTGCTGATCCTCGTTTTGTGGGTTCCACAAGGCCTGAGCGGTGCCGCTTAGCGTCAAAAGAAGGTGGGCGCTTTGGATGCCTAGCCCACGAGCTGTCTGCAGGCGCAGTAAGGCTAGGGCTTCGTTTTCATCACAGGGCAAATCAACGGGATATTGTTTATAATTTTCGCTCAAAGGGGTTTGTGTGCCCATAAAAATTTTACATCTTTGCTTTATGTCGTTAACCACCTACATCACGCCCTTGCTCTACAGACACCAATGTGTTGTCGTACCTGGATTCGGCGCGTTCTTAACCCATAATATTTCTGCGGTATTTTCTCCCAAAACTCACACCTTTTATCCGCCCAGCAAAGCCATATCCTTTAATGAGCAGATAAAGATCGGTGACGGGTTATTGGCAACTTATGTCGCCAGCTGCCAAGGGGTATCGTATGACGAAGCCATGAAATTTGTCTCGCAATCGGTCAGTGAGTGGGAAACCGCCTTGGCCCAAGGCAGTAGCCTTGATTTGGCCGAGCTAGGACACATCAGTGTCTCGAAAAATGGCAAGATTCAGTTTGAGTCGTATAAAACCACCAACTACCTCAGCGCTGCATTTGGTCTGTCTGCAGTTCAGTCGGATCCATTGGCCGCTAAAGCAGCTGATTTACCTGTGATGGCTCAATCGATCGAGGCCCCAGAAAAACCAGTGGTCTCTATGCGTCCTTGGATGCAATACGCCGCTGTAGGGATGATCGCTATAGCCACCTCCCTAGGCGTGTATCAAAACAACACCTATCGCCAAAACCTAGCTTGGGCACAAAAAGAAGCGGGAATCGCCCTGGAGCGTGAAATCCATGAAGCGACCTTTTTCTACCAAAACCCAACCACCCTTCCCGCCCTTTCTCTGA
>JBEAQS010000045.1:0-33197 GCA_041163765.1 Bacteroidota bacterium
CTCACTCCCGCTTTTGAATAAAGCTTCATCGTCTCCTGCTGGCGTTTCATGGCATTGTCTTTATGCTGCTCATTGATGGCGGTAATTTCAGGCTTAATCACCTTCATTTTAGCTTGAGAAACATAGGACTTGTATGTGACTGGTGACATGGCCAAACGAACCAATACAGTCATTACAATAATGGCGATTCCGTGGGGAAAATAATCGCTCAAAAAGGTGTACATCGGGGTAAACACATATCGATTTAGCCAACCAAAAATACCCCACCCAAAAGGTATAGAGGATTCTAAATCCAAAGCTTTGTATTGAGCTAAAACAGCTACATCAGTAGGTCCGTAAAACCAAAACATTCGGGTATTGAGCGCCCCAGATTGAAAATTTAAGGGTACTTTAAGGGTGTTGGTTTTGGTAAATGCCACCGATTTATCTTCTTCCTTCACCAGATTGACACTGTTCATTGATGCCTTTTCTACAGGAACCTCAAAGGCCAAAATGCTGCTAAAGAAGTGTTGGCGATAGGAAGCCCAATGCAACTGCTCTACCTGCTCTTCATCATCGCTACTATCGGATAACTTACTGATTTTATCCCCTTGATGGCGATAAGTCAATCGGGTATACCTGTTTTCATACACCACGCTTTTTGAGTGGCGAATACCTTGTTGAATCCAAGACAACTCCGCCGGTATGGAGGTGTTGATTACTTGATCCACACCACTTGTTTCTACCCGAAAATCAATCAGGTAATCATTGGGTTTAACTTGATAGTGATACGTAATGGATGCGCCTTCCCCTAGAGTAGCCGTCATTTTTAGGTGTTGGTTTCCCTCGGCATCTTGAGTGATTTCTGGAAGAAAGTAAAGAGACGCGGTCTGGATCACCGAATTGTTTTTGGCCGTAAGTCCGATAGAAAATTGGGCGTTTTGATCCTTGACCAAATACACAGGTATCGAATCATAGGTTTTAAACGCTTTTATTTGAGCAAGAGTGATCATTCCACCCATGGGACTAACTTCCATGTGAAGCAGCTCATTGTCTAAAACTACCGGGGTTTTAGGCAATGAATCCAGAGCTGGAACCCCCAAATCATCGGCAACAGAAGGCGCCATTAGAGGCAATTGTGGGATGGTTGAGGCGGCTTCATCAGCTTCTTGCTGTAATGCTGCTTCTGCTTTCTGCGCGGCCAATTCTTCCGGAGTTGGCTGATTGATATAGAACATATAAATCAGTATTCCGAAAATAAGTACGAATCCGATGATTGAATTGAGGTCTAATTTTTTTTCTTCCATAATGTTGGTTAGGATCCGATCCTATTTGCTTTGTTTTTTGTGTACCAACGCTGCTTGTACAAAGGCTACAAAAAGTGGGTGTGGATTAGCTACAGTACTTTTGTACTCTGGGTGGTATTGAACCCCGATAAACCAGGGGTGTTCGGGAACTTCCACTACCTCAACCAAATGATTTTCTGTATTGGTTCCCGAGGCAATCATTCCGTGTGATTCAATATCCGCTAAATACTTGTTATTGAATTCAAAACGATGTCTATGGCGTTCAGCTATCTGAGAGACTCCGTAAATTTTATAGGCCAATGACCCCGGTTTCAAATCACAGGACCACGATCCTAAACGCATAGTACCTCCTTTTTGGGTGACTTTTTTCTGTCCCTCCATCAAGTGAATTACGGGATCTGGAGTTTTGGGATCCATCTCTAAAGAATTGGCCTGAGTAAGACCAAGTACATTTCGAGCGTATTCTATGACAGCCATCTGCATGCCCAAACAAATTCCTAAGAATGGAATTTTTTGTTCTCTGGCGTACTGAACTGCCTTTATTTTACCCTCAATCCCACGCTCGCCAAATCCAGGAGCCACCAAAATTCCGTGTAGCCCCTCTAGTTGCTCAGGTACATTATCCACGGTCAAGTGTTCCGAATGTATAGAAATCACCTTGACTTTTACTTCATTTTGAGCTCCTGCGTGAATAAATGACTCCAAAATTGATTTATAGGAATCTTGAAGCTCTACGTATTTGCCAATTAATCCAATGCGAACTTCGTCTTTCGGGTTTTTGTGTTTTTTCAAAAAGGCAGACCACTGAGTTAAATCTGGGGCCCCTTTGTCTTCCAAATGAAGTTTTTGCATGACCACCTGATCCAAACCTTCTTTTTGCATCATCAAAGGCACATCATAAATGGTTGATGCATCAATGGATTGAATGACCGCTTGTTTGCGCACGTTGCAAAACAAAGCCAATTTCCCTCTGATTTCATCAGATATTTCATGTTCGGTACGACATACCAAAACATCTGCTTTGATACCGCTTTCCATCAATGTTTTCACGGAGTGTTGGGTAGGCTTCGTTTTTAGCTCGCCGGCTGCTGACAAATAAGGAATTAGCGTCAAGTGGATCACCATGGCGTTATCATCTCCAAGCTCCCACAATAACTGGCGCACTGATTCGATGTATGGCAATGACTCGATATCCCCAACAGTTCCTCCAATCTCAGTGATCACCACATCAAAATCTCCGCTTTGACCTAGCAACTGAATACGGTGTTTTATTTCGTTGGTGATGTGGGGAATTACCTGTACTGTTTTGCCTAAAAAAGCTCCCTTTCGCTCTTTTTCAATGACGGATTGATAGATGCGACCCGTAGTCACATTATTGGCTTGAGAGGTGGGAACGTTTAAAAATCTCTCGTAGTGACCTAAGTCAAGATCAGTTTCTGCTCCGTCATCCGTCACATAACATTCACCGTGCTCATAGGGATTTAGTGTACCTGGATCGACATTGATATAGGGATCAAGTTTTTGTATGGTGGTTCTGTAGCCTCTTGCTTGCAGTAATTTAGCAAGTGAGGCTGCAATAATTCCTTTTCCCAATGAGGAGGTAACTCCTCCGGTGACAAAGATGTATTTTGTTTGTGGCATGAAGCGTGAAGCAATAAGATCAACGCGAGCAAAAATACGAATTAAACCTTGATTAACCCTGAATTAATTTGTATTTTCAAGGTTATTTAGCCCTTATGAAAAGAAGAAATTTCCTTCAATCAACCGCGCTTTCGGCACTTGGTGCCACGTCGTTAATCCCCACAAAATCATGGGCTTCTTCCCCTGAAACGAATCAAAGAGAACCCTTAAAAAATCGAATCCGCCACTCTGTTTGCCGGTGGTGTTTTGGGGATTTGCCCTGGGAGGAATTGTTGGCGTCTTTGGTTGACATGGGCGTTGGCGCGATTGATTTGGTCGGTCCAGAACACTGGCCACTCTTGAAAAAACACAACATACATTGCTCTATGTGTCAGGGAGCTGAGATAAGTCTCACCAAGGGATGGAATAATCCGATTTACCACAATCAGCTGATAGAGAACTACACCAAAATGATCCCGCTTGTCGCTGAGGCCGGGTATACCAATTTAATTTGCTTCAGCGGAAATAGAGAGGGTATGTCTGACACAGAGGGATTAGCCCATTGTGTCGCTGGACTAAAAAAAATCCTTCCGCTTGCAGAAAAACACGGCGTAGTGCTTCAAATGGAACTATTTAACCAACAAGATCACCCTGATTATATGTGCGATCATTCAGCTTGGGGCATTGATCTTTGTGTTGCCTTAGGATCTGAGCATTTTAAACTCCTTTTTGACATTTATCACATGCAAATTCAAGAAGGGGACATCATCAGAAGAATCAGGGAAAATCACCGCTATTTTGGGCATTATCACACAGCGGGGGTGCCTGGTAGGAACGAAATTGATGAAACCCAGGAGCTGAATTACCCAGCGATTATGCATGAAATTCTCAAAACTGGATATCGCGGCTATGTCGCACAAGAATACATCCCAAGGCGTGAACCTAAAATGGAAGTGCTCTATGAGTCTATCAAACGCTGTGATGTTTAACGGCCAATCACTTGCCACTCCATGTCCTTGAGTGCGATCAGCACATACCCTTGATTGACTTGATGTCCTCTGGGATCTTGGACCATATTAAATGGATGCGTTACACCCGCCCACGCCAAGAATTTTTGACCTTCCAGGGATGTGGTCGTTAGGCCGCTGAGCTGCAAAACAGCATACATGACTGAGTCATAGCCCCGTGCTGCTATTTTATCCGGGTATTTAGCCCATTGAGCAAAATACTGACTCCCCCAGGAGACAAAAGTCAATGGCTCTTGAACAGCGGAAGTCGTGTAATTTAAATCAGATAATTGTTTGAAATCTATGACATCATTGTCAAACGCATTAGTATACAAAGGACTCCACAATCTAATATGTCCAGAAAATCTCAGTTGAGAACTGAGAATTGAGGCCACTGATGAGGCCGTTTTTAGATTGGCGGTTTCTACAAACACCCAATTGCTATTTAGGGTATCCATTTTTTGGGTCAACACTTCAAGCAGGCGATTGCTATTGGCTGTAGCATCCACTTTTTGTGCATTGGGAAATCGCTGGGCAATGCTCTGCGCTTGATTCGATTCCTCACTGTCGTGAATAATGGTTACTTTCTGACCCTTCCACTCGCTTTTGGCGTAATCCAATAATTGTTTGCGCAAGGTCTCGTTTTTGGCGACTCCTTGAACCATGTAGTTATTCACCTGTTGCACCTCTGATATACTCGGCAAAAAAATAGGAGTCTTGTGCAGGGCTGACCAATTGGATAGGGCCGGAAGAACGCGATCTGACAATGGTCCTATCAAAAAGTCAATATCGTTTATGGCGTACAATGCCTCGAGTTCAGATTGAGCCACAGATCCGTTGAGCTGAGTGTCTATTGGGTAAGGGTTAACCTTCACACCCAAAGAATCCAATCGCTTAATCGCCAAAAGTGCTCCGCTGTAAAAGGAGAGACTCGATTTTGTGTCATTTCTAGCTTCTAATATCTTTTGCCCCAAAGCTGGATCGATAAAATCCATTTTATCCGTCCTAAACGGCAGGGCGAAGGCAATTCCCCAAGATCCTTTAATCTGGGGATTAGCCGGTACGTTCTGTCCCTGAAGGGTGACCATACTCACTAGAGCTAAAACGCAAAACAACTGTTTTAATTTCATCCGTTTATTCCCATTCTATAGTTGCTGGTGGTTTTGAACTGATGTCGTAGACCACGCGATTGACCCCCTTGACCTTGTTGATGATGTCGTTGGATGTTTTTTGTAAAAAGGCATAAGGCAAATCCACCCAATCGGCAGTCATTCCATCGGTGCTTTCCACAGCCCGTAAAGCGACACACTGCTCATAAGTTCGCTCATCCCCCATCACACCGACACTTTGAACCGGCAACAAAATTGCCCCAGCTTGCCAAACTTGATCATACAGGTTCCAAGACCTTAACCCATCGATAAAAATAGCATCCACTTCTTGCAAAATACGGACTTTTTCAGGAGTTACCTCACCGAGCACCCTGATGGCTAATCCAGGTCCTGGAAACGGGTGTCTCCCCAACAACACAGCACTAATACCCAGACTAGCGCCTACCCTTCTCACTTCATCTTTAAACAACAAACGCAAGGGCTCCACTACCTTCAACTTCATATAATCGGGTAGGCCACCTACATTGTGGTGACTTTTAATCGTTGCCGAGGGACCACCGGTAGCTGAAAGTGATTCAATAACATCTGGGTAGATCGTGCCCTGAGCTAGCCATTTAGCATCGACTACTTGATGCGACTCATCGTCAAAAACATCGACAAAAACTTTTCCGATCGCTTTTCGCTTGGCTTCAGGGTCTGTAAGGCCACTAAGCGCTTGTAAAAAACGATCGGACGCATCCACCCCTTTGACATTGAGCCCCATGTGCTTGTATTGATCCAATACTTGGTCAAATTCATTTTTGCGCAATAAGCCGTTGTTTACAAAAATGCAGTGCAGTTGCTTTCCGATAGCTTGGTGCAATAACACCGCCGCCACCGTAGAGTCTACTCCGCCGGACAATCCCAAAATCACCCGATCTTGACCAATTTGATTTTTTAAACTAGCAATCGTCTCGTGGACAAAAGAATCCGGTGTCCAATCTTGGGCTACACCCGCAATATCCACTAAAAAGTTGGAGAGCATTTGTTTTCCATCCGTAGAGTGATATACTTCAGGATGAAATTGTATCGCGTAAGTAGTTTCACCCTCAATTTTATAGGCGGCATTGATTACATCATGTGTACTCCCGATCAATACACCTCCCGTAGGAAGCGTTTTAATCGTGTCTGAATGGCTCATCCAAACTTGGCTTTGGGGACTCACCCCAGCAAAAAATGGTTCATCGGCGGCCATAAAATCAAGATGCGCTCTTCCGTACTCTCGGGTATTGGAAGGGGCTACTTCACCTCCTGAAAAGTGTGCCAGGTATTGGGCTCCATAACAAACAGCGAGCAAGGGCTTTTTCCCTCTAATCCCAGTTAAATCGGGATGTGGAGCATCATCTCCACGCACCGAATGCGGAGAGCCTGATAGGATGACCGCTTTGTATGGAGACAAATCTTGTGGAAGCAGGTTGTAGGGTTTGATCTCACAAAAGATATTGAGTTCACGGACCCTTCTGGCAATCAATTGAGTGTATTGAGAACCAAAATCAAGGATAAGTACATTGTTTTGCATGAGCAAAAATAAACATTTGAGCCTGGAAACAAATGTCAGGCATTAATTATTCTAGGGTGTCGAGAATGGATTCGATATCCTCGATCGTAGTATCAATATTGATGAAGCAAAAACGCGCCACTGTTTTCCAAACACCATCCACCAAATCTTTGGTAGGTGCCACAAGCGCAAAGCCGCAAGCTAATTGTTCATAGGTCCACGCAGAATACTGTTGATCGGTCCAACCAATGCGTTCAAAAAGCACAACGGACAAGCTAGACGGTCTAGTTACTCTCAGGTAGGAGCGTTTTTCAATGGCCAATACAGCTATACCTGCCAAAGCAATACCTTGTTCGATGGCCTGACTATATCGATCAGTGCCATGCATAGCCAACGAAAACCAAAGCGGCAGCCCCCTAACCCTGCGGGTTAATTGGATTTGATAATCCGCCGGATTAAAGCCCGTAAACTGAGGTTCATTGAATATAGCCAAATAATTCCCTTCCTGAGTATGTGCTGCTTTCGCTTTTTGAGGGTCTTTGTACAAAACGGCACCGCAATCATAGGGAGCAAACAACCATTTATGAGGATCGATGGTTATGCTATCTGCCCGTTCAATGCCATCAAACAAATGACGGACAGAGGGCGCGGCCAAGGCCGCGCCACCATAAGCTCCATCTACGTGCATCCACCAACTTTTGTTGGCGCACAGTTCTCCACACCCCCTTAAATCATCAATTATGCCCGCGTTTGTTGTGCCTGCAGTGACCACCAAGGCAAAAATGCGGTCCTGATCATCAGCACTTATTCGATTTACTGCCTCAATCACTTGGTGCGCTGACATGGCTCCATAACAATCTATGGACAGCACATCAGCATCTATGACTTGAGCCATAGCTTTTACCGATGCATGTGCATGATTGCTACACACCATTAAACCTCTTTTCGAGGTTCTTTCATTTGTTAGCGTGCGCCACTGGTGTCTGGCAGCGACCAAAGCGGAGAGATTAGCCGCTGTACCTCCAGAGGTAAATACCCCGAAAGCACCTTGGGGCAATCCAGTCAAAGACACCAACCACTGCATCGCTTCATTTTCACAATAAATCCCTCCAGCACCCTCCATCCAATAGGCCCCATGAATGCTTGAGGCCGAAGTCACCAGATCAAACATGATGGCCGCCCTAGTTGGAGCGGCAGGAACAAAGGCCAGGTTTCTGGGGTGATCAATAGGGACCGTGTGTTTAACCAGCACCTCTCGAAACAATTCAAAGGCCTTTTGACCGCCAATACCCTCGGCAGATATAGTCTGGCCAATGCGTTCGCGCAATTCTTGCTCCGAAATGGGAACGCCCAACTCTGGGTGTGTTTTGGTAATACGGCCAATCACATACTTCATGACGTCTAGGGTCATGTCTACTACATCTATATCAATCTTGTGCATGCTTAAGGAAATATAATTAGGCTACAGGCTTGATCCAACGGATCAAATGTTTCATACAGGGCATCGAAAAACAATGATCCATAGGACAGGTAGTACGGAGCAAAATTTCTTTTGCGCTCTTGGTATCCACCCAGGGGGAATAATTCATTGTGCCATTCACTCAATCGAGCCACTTGATCTTTCAGCTGGCGTTTTTGTGCATTGAGCAACCTTTTTTCCAATACATCAATACCGTTCATTTGCTTGGCTTTTTGCGCATGTACCGCTCCAATAAACGAGGGGTCTGTCGATTCAGCCAAAGTGTACAAATGGGCAAACTGCGCTTCGAGCTGCTCCTTGAGAAATCCTAAATCAAGCTCAATATTAGAAATTGATCTTATTTTCTTATTGATCAATTGATCTTTACTCAAAAAAAGCTGATTTGGCTCCAAACCAAAGGCCGCTATTTTCTTCCATTGTTTCTCTGTCATCAATACCGCTGCATCCCGGTGAATAAGCACGGGAAAAGGCACTTCAACCGCCTCAAAAAGATTTTTTAGCTCAAACCAATAGGAAAGTTCACCACCACCTCCAATGTAGGCGAGATTGGGTAATATCGTCTCTTGATATAAAGGCCTAGTCAAGACATTCGGGGAAAAACGTTCAGGGAACTGGTCGTATAATTCGATCCACTGAGCTGTTGTGTATTTGATGTCACTACCTACCACATGTGCCCCCTGTTCATCTCGTTCCATACGTCCCCTTCTACCTCGATCTACATAAAAGAAATTTAAGTCCCTCGGGGAGACTTGCGGCTCATAACCTGGATAAACCCTCTTTATTTGTTCAATAGATTCGTTGACCTTTGTTCTGGTCACCTCCTGGTTGAATTCACGAACAAATAAGGGCTTAAATAGTCTTTTTAATTCTGGGCGATCTGCATCGATAACCACCAATCCGCGATCTCCAAATAAAGCATCCGCCAACTTAAGTGTTGCTTGTGCTAGGTTATCGGATTGCAGGTAGGCCAACTCAAATTGCGACTTCAACCATTCGGCTCTTTGCGCAGTACCTAATAAGCTGGCGAGTACATCAAAGACAGAATCAATTCCAGCAGTTTTCAAATGACCTACTGGACCATCCAGTTCTGTATTGGGTTCCCAAACTAATTTTTGATCTCCGAGATAAAAGTGATTGATCTCCGCAAAATCATGGTCCTCTGTCGCCATCCAATAGACGGGAACAAAGTGATGTTCCGGAAATTCCTCCGTCAATTTTTCCGCTAATTTGATCGTTGAAATCAACTTGTAGACTACATATAATGGTCCAGTAAATAGATTTAATTGATGTCCAGTAGTTACGGTGTAACAATTTGGGTTAACCCAACTGTCTATATGTTGTTGCACCGATGCTCTGTACGGAAGATTTGCGTACTGTTCCTTGAGATGCGCTTGAACTATTTCGCGGGTATACGATGAAAAGTCTTTTCGAAAAGAGATTTGTTGACCTAGGCCAGCTAGTGAAGGCCATGATCCAACAAACGGTTCTATGGAGGTGTTTTTTTCCAAATAATCCCTGACCAGAGTACCCGGTGCATACATATTGGAAAGCGGAATGCGAACTTGGTGGAATCCCATAAGAATAATTGCTTGGTAAATATACGCGAACTCTTTTTGTTGGATTTAATTTTCACGAAAACTTGAGGACTTTTTAACATTAATCCAAACGGATTATTCCCGTCAAATCGTAACTTTAGGGCAGGCTGATTTAAAGGAACCTCATCCATTTTTCTATGAAGAACTTACTGAAATTTTGGAACTCACAATCACTAAAAACAGGACTGTTCAGGTGGATGTTTTTCCTATCCTTGTCAGCTCTTGCACAAACAAGCTCGGTCAAGGAAATAACCGGAAGGATTATTGACCAGAGCACAAGGGAACCCTTAGCGCTAGCCTCCGTCAGGTTGTCAAATGACCAAGGTGCCACCGTAACCAACAAAGATGGAAGATTTAGTATAAAAATACCTGTAAACAATCCTAGTCAAGAATTACTGGTCTCGTTTATGGGTTATGAATCGGCTCGATTGGCGATCAACAACCAACCAGATCCGCTATTGATCTCACTCATCCCGAGCACCACAATACTTAAGGAGGTGACCGTGAGCGTACCGCAAGATCCGGGTAGTTTAGTGTTAGAGATGCTGAAAAACAGGCAACATCAAGGCGCGCAACAAAAGAGTCAAGTCATTGCTTTTTTCAGAGAGGCGGTGCGCAAAAAATCTAAAAATCTATCACTAGCTGAGGCAATTATTGAGGTAGATAAACAACCCAATAACTCAGAAAAAAATGATGTAGCCCGCTTGATTCAATTCAGAAAAAGCACGAATTATAAGCCCAACGACACATTGGCCGTCAAGCTTCAAGGAGGCCCCTACAACACTTTGTTTATTGACATAGCTAAATATCCAGATATCGTATTTGATCCACAGGCGCTTCAAGCTTATCGATTTACTCATGCTGGGTTCACACAAATCGACCAAAAACTTGTGCATATTGTTCATTTTGAACAAAAACAAAATGTCATCACACCGCTGTACAGGGGTGAATTGTACATCACCACTCAGGGCAACCACTTGGCCAAAGCCATTTTTGAGATGAATGTAACCAATCAAGAGGCTGCTGCTGCCTTGTTTGTCAGAAAAAAACCAGCACGTGTAAAACTTTGGCCTACCTCGGTGAAATATCAAGTAGACTACAGCCCACAAGAGGATAACTGGAACTTTCAATACAGTAAAATGGAGATGAATTTTACCGCCAAATGGAAAAATCGATGGTTCAATACTTCATACCAAATATGGGCTGAAATGGCCGTAACCGATCAGAAACCCCCATCATTAACCCCTAATATCGACAACCTAAATACGATTAAACCATCGGTTGTATTAAGCGAATCTACCAAAGGGTTTGGAAATCCTGACTTCTGGGGCGAATACACCGTTATTGAGCCTGATCAGTCCATTGAAGAAGCTATTGAACGCATCATCAGACAATTAAACCGATGGGGGCGAAAAACACCACAAAATGAGTAAACGAAGAAACTTCTTGGGAAATTTAGTGGCCTTTTCACTGACTGGTCTTTGGTCGTCAACGCTATTCAGTCAAACCAAAATACCTGCAGTAAATTTCCCCGTCATAAAGCCCAAAAAACCAAGTAATGGTGCTCGAATAGCACTAATTGCACCAGCATTCAACACCTCTTCAGAGAAAATAGAACGCGCAGTGAGGGATTTAACGGAGATGGGCTTTCAAGTTGTACCCGGCAAATACCTGGGGGACCGATACGGCTACTTCAGTCAAACTGATGAACTTAGGGCTCAAGACCTGATGAACGCGTTTAAAGACAAAACTATTGAGGCCATAGTTTGTGTTCGCGGTGGTTACGGGACTACCAGGATCTTAGATCTATTGGATTACCCTACCATTGCCAAGAATCCAAAACCTCTTATTGGTTTCAGCGACATAACAGCCTTACTTCAAGCCATACATATAAAAACCGGGTTGATTGGATTTCATGGCCCCGTAGGCAGCGCTTTAGATAAATCGTATTCGCGAGCCATGTGGCTAAATTTATGGAGGCATTCAGGTCCAGGGTTTATGATGGATTCTGTGGATCAGGATGAAATTAAAGACCAAAAAAGTAATGAGTATCAAAGAGTCGCGATTACTCCAGGTCGAGGTCGCGGAAAATTGGTAGGAGGTAGTTTAACGCTGATTACTTCGTTAATCGGCACGGAATATGAAATTGACTTTACCGATAAAATCGTCCTCATCGAAGAAGTCGGCGAGAAACCATATCGGGTTGACCGAATGTTGACTCAGTTATTGATGACAGAGACTTTTAGAAAGGCTCAAGGTTTTGCACTAGGTGTGTGGGTTGATTGTGATCAACCCGCGGGTAGTAACGATGGCTTTAGCCTATTAGCGGTGCTTAAGGACCGATTGCAACCAACCGGAATCCCTTGTTGTTACGGCATGTCCTTTGGACACACCCCTTGGAACATGACCCTACCTATTGGAGCAGAAGTAACCTTTGATGCGCTAAAAGGTCAACTGTTATTAGAAGAGAATATCTGGTCTTGATTACACAACCGATCAATTAGCTACTTCACTGATGAACTTTATGCGGTACAACCTCAGTTCTTCATCCTCGTAATCTCCATTAAAATGATTGCTGGCCAGGCTTATATCATCTGTCTGTGCCTCAATAAAATAGTCATGTAATTCCGATTGCTGATCTTCGTCCAATAAATCCTCCAACCAATAATCAATATTTAATCGGGTACCGCTAAATACAATTTGCTCCATTTCTTTAAGCAACTCATCCATGGTGATTCCTTTAGAGCGCGCTATGTCATCTAAGGACAATTTTCGATCAACACCCTGAATGATATATAATTTAAGTGCAGATTTTGCTCCTGTACTTTTGACGATTAAATCATCTGGCCGCATAATGTCATTTTCTTTGACATACTCTGCTATCATGGTGATGAATGGAGCCCCAAATTTTTTTGCTTTCCCGTCACCGACCCCATAGACTTGAGATAATTCTTTCAAAGTCATCGGATATTTTAAAGCCATATCCTCTAAAGAGGGATCTTGAAAAACAACATAGGTAGGCACACCGTGTTTTTTGGCTTCTTTTTTCCTCAGATCCTGCAGCATAGAAAATAATTGCTCATCAGCCGCCGCAGTCCCGTGATTCGTTCGTTCTACTAATTCTGAATCACTGTCCAAATAACTGTGGTCTACGGTCATCATAAATGACTTCGGTGCTTTGATAAATTCCCTCCCAAGATCAGTTAAATGAACTACTCCGTATTGTTCAATTTCCTTGTGCAATAAACCAGAAACGATGGTTTGCCTTAAAAGGGCCATCCAGTATTCTTTGGAATGATCAGACCCTGCGCCAAAAAATGGCTTTAAATGAATTTTATGGGCGACGATGAGTGCATTGGGTTTTCCCATCAACACTTTAACCAACTCTTTTGATTTAAATTTTTCTGCCGTTTGAACCACGATGTCCAAAAGCCTGAGCACAGAATCTTTAGCCTCTACCTTTGGTTTAGGATTAGTCGCATTGTCATCCATATCAGCGCCAGGTCCATCTATCTCGTCAAAGATTTCTCCAAAATAGTGAAGCATGAATTTTCTTCGCGACATGGAAGTTTCTGCGTAAGCGATAACCTCCTGGAGCAATGCCATCCCAATTTCTTGTTCAGCTACTGGCTTACCCGACAAAAACTTCTCGAGTTTTTCCATGTCTTTGGGGGAATAAAAGGCCAAACAATGACCTTTTCCTCCATCTCTACCTGCACGGCCAGTTTCTTGGTAATAACTTTCAATACTTTTGGGCATATCGTAATGAATCACATACCTCACATCAGGTTTGTCAATACCCATACCGAAGGCTATAGTGGCTACAACAACTTCAGCCTCTTCCATCAAGAACATATCCTGATACTTAGACCTAGTTTTCGCATCAAAACCTGCGTGATAAGGCACAGCGTTTACTCCGTTGACCTGAAGTACTTGAGCCAGCTCCTCTACCCTTTTTCGACTTAAGCAATACACAATACCTGATTGACCTGGGTGTTGTTTGATAAATCGAATCACATCCGCCTCCACTTGTTGGGTTTTAGGCCTTACCTCGTAATATAGATTAGGTCTGTTGAATGACGACTTGAATACTTTAGCATCAGACATGCCTAAGTTTTTCATGATGTCTTCCTGAACTTTAGGTGTTGCCGTTGCCGTTAATCCAATAACGGGGATGGTGGAATCCAAACGGTCTATGATCGACTTTAAATTTCTATATTCCGGTCTAAAATCATGTCCCCACTCTGAAATACAATGCGCCTCATCGATAGCGATGAACGAAAGTGTGACTGATTGAAGAAATTGGACATATTCGTCTTTGGTTAACGACTCAGGAGCGACATAAAGCAGTTTGGTTACTCCATGAACAACATCATCCATGACTTTTTTGATCTCTGACTTAGTGAGCGATGAGTTGAGTACATGTGCGACTCCATCGTTTTCTGAAACACCGCGTATCGCATCTACCTGATTTTTCATCAAAGCGATTAAAGGCGACACGACGATAGCCGTTCCAGGGAGCATTAATGCAGGTAGTTGATAGCATAAGGATTTGCCTCCACCAGTAGGCATAATCACAAACGCGTTCTTTTTTTCCAGTAAATGAAGAATTACCTCCTCTTGTCTTCCTTTAAAATGCGCAAAACCGAAATACTTCTGCAATTGCGCACTTAATTCTTCCTTAGTAGTCATATGGGTTACTTGATCTGGTTGGGTGGTCAAACTTCCCTTAAATTAAGCATTTTACGGCTATGATTCCCTCCTTTTAAAATAAAACACGGAAAAAAGGAGGTTTGTTTTATTTGATTAATTTTGTGTGTCCCAAAAATACATCTGATTTTCTGGGCATCCAACCAAAATCAACGAGAAATTGAGCGATTTTCAAGCCATATTGAACAGTGCCCGAAGAACACTTGAATTAGAAAGTCATGCATTGCTGGGACTCATCCCACTATTGGGCGATGAATTTGCTCTGGCAGTTCAACACATTCACCGTTCAAAATCAAGGGTGGTCGTCACCGGAATTGGAAAAAGCGCCGTAATTGGAAACAAAATCGTGGCCACGATGAATTCAACGGGTACACCGGCGTTATTCATGCATGCTGCTGATGCCATACACGGAGATTTAGGATCTATTCAAGATGGTGACAGCATCATCTGTATTTCAAAAAGCGGAGATACACCGGAAATCAAAGTATTAGTTCCCCTGCTCAAACGAGGAGAAAATAAGTTAATCGCCATAACCGGCAACCCCGATTCATTTTTGGGGCAACAAGCAGATTTTGTCCTCAATACATACGTACCCAAGGAAGCGTGTCCAAATAATTTGGCTCCTACTACGAGCACAACGGCACAATTGGCCATGGGGGATGCTTTAGCCATTTGTTTGCTGGAACAAAAAGGATTTAACGCTGAGGATTTTGCCAAGTTTCATCCCGGTGGTGCTCTTGGGAAAAAATTATACCTCAGTGTCAAAGACATTACTAGTCAAAATCAACGACCCGCGGTTCAAATTCACAGCAAAGTCAAAGACGCCATTGTGGAAATATCTCAAAAAATGTTGGGTGTTACGGCTGTTCTGGATGGAGATCAATTGGTCGGGGTAATCACCGATGGGGATATTCGACGAATGCTGGCTGTACATGATAATATCGGCGGATTAACCGCACAAGACATCATGTCAAAAAATCCAAAAACCATCGATGTGGAATCTCTAGCTGTCGATGCCATGTCGTTGATGCAAGCCAACAGCATCACACAGTTGATTGCCATGGATAAAATCGGGACCTATCAGGGAATTGTTCACTTGCACAATCTAATTCAGGAAGGAATCACCTCATGAAACAAAAAAAAGACGTGAATGAAATGTCCTTTTTGGATCATTTAGAAGAGTTGAGATGGCACTTAATTCGCGCCACTGCGGCTGTTGTTATTTTGGGATTTTCCGCTTTCTTGATGAAGGATTTCATCTTTAACACCTTGTTGTTTGGCCCAAAGCAACCAGACTTTCCGACGTATCGATTTTTCTGCTTTTTGTCTCAAAAATTAGGTTTTGAGGGCGCATTTTGCAGCACCGAGCCGTTATTTATCCTACAAAGTCGCGAAATGGCCGGTCAGTTCTCAGCCCACATATGGACATCGATATGGGCTGGATTTATCATTGGATTCCCCTATGTGCTTTGGGAAATTTGGCGATTTATTGGACCAGGTCTTTACGATAATGAGCGCAAAAATGCCCGAGGTTTTATTTTTATCGCTTCCTTCTTGTTCTTTTTAGGCGTTTTATTTGGCTATTATATCGTCGCTCCGCTGTCTATTAATTTCTTGGGAAGCTACACGGTCAGTGAAGAAGTAACCAATCAAATTGATTTGTCTTCCTACATAGCCATTGTTCGATCTTCTGTCATTGCTTGTGGACTTATCTTTGAATTACCCATCCTGATTTATTTTTTGACCAGAATCGGTTTGGTCACTCCAGAATTCTTGAAAAAATACCGAAAAGTAGCTTCTGTATTGGTGTTAATCGTCTCTGCGGTGATTACTCCACCAGACGTAGCGAGTCAAATTATTGTTTCCATCCCCATCTTAATACTCTACGAGGTCAGTATTCACATATCCCGATTTGTTCTTCGGGGCGAACGAAAAAAAGCATCAAAAAATGGAAAATCCAGTTGAATCATTTAATGAGTATCGTTCCAAAATGAACGAAAAGCTGTTGGGTGACCCACAGAGCAAACTGATCAAGCGAATTTTTAACTTGGACACCAATGCGTATAGTGAAGGTGCCCTTGACGTGAAGACCAAAGAACTTTTAGGGCTAGTAGCCTCAGCGGTATTGCGCTGTGACGATTGTGTAAAGTACCACTTAGAACACGCCAAAAAGGCTGGAGCACAACACGAGGAAGTCATGGAAACTTTGGGTATTGCAACACTTGTGGGCGGTACCATCGTTGTGCCCCATCTAAGACGTGCCTACGAGTACTGGGAAGCTTTACAAAATCAACAATCATGAAGCTCCGGGCAGAAGAAATTACCAAATCCTACAGAGGAAGAAAAGTGGTTAAGGGCATCTCGCTTGAGGTAAATCAAGGAGAGATCGTAGGGCTTTTGGGGCCAAATGGCGCTGGAAAAACCACTTCGTTTTACATGATTGTTGGATTGATCAAACCCAATTCAGGACACATCTATTTGGATGACAAAGACATCACAACATTTCCGATGTACCGCCGTGCTCAGCATGGAATAGGTTACCTCGCACAAGAAGCTTCCGTCTTCAGAAAAATGTCGGTAGAAGATAATATTTTGAGCGTATTGGAACTCACCTCTTGGAGCAAGCAAGAACAATTGGATAAAATGGAAGCCCTCATCGAAGAATTTGGATTAGGACATATCCGAAAAAACAGAGGTGATTTACTCTCTGGAGGTGAACGCAGAAGGACAGAAATCGCGAGAGCATTGGCCACTGATCCTAAATTTATTTTGTTGGATGAGCCATTTGCCGGAGTCGACCCTGTGGCGGTTGAAGACATTCAAAAAATTATTGATCAGCTGCGGAGTAAAAACATAGGGATTTTGATCACCGACCACAACGTCCAGGAAACCCTAGCCATTACTGAGCGTTCCTACCTGATGTTTGAAGGTGGGATCCTCAAATCGGGAACACCGGAAGAACTCGCTCAAGATGAAATGGTGCGCAAAGTATACCTCGGGCAGAATTTTGAACTTCGAGCCAAGAAATAATTACTTTCTAAGCGAAAATAAACCCCCGATCAACAGGTAGCCGATCACCCAAAAAAACGGGGCTGACCAACCCAAAAAGGGTAATAAGACTAGGCAAAGCAGCAACAGAAGGTATGGTTCTGGATACACTTTTGGAGACAGACTAGTCATTTTAAATGAGGGTAGATTCAACGTCGATGTCATGGCCCATGCGGAGAAAATAGATACCCCCATCAAAAATCTGGGATCTTCCCCCCAAACCGCCAAAACACCTTGAGGATCATAATGTATGGCCAAAGGAATGGACATGATCATCCAAGCATTGGCCGGAGTGGGCAACCCTATAAATCGGCTCGATTGTCGTTGATCGATGTTAAATGTAGCCAACCGGTAAGCGGCGGCTATAGCCACCAAAAGCGGAATCGCCAAAGATGGTTTATTTAACAAAGTATCCAGAATGGAGTCCGCATCGTTGGTGTAAACGCAAAAGCATGTTTTTTTAAGGGCAAATAACAGCCAAATCGTGGGCACTACACCAAAACTGACCAAATCTGCCAAGGAGTCTAGCTGCTTACCTAGTTCACCACTTACCCCCAACCAACGAGCGGCAAAACCATCAAAAAAATCCAACACCATAGCGGCGAGCAAAAATGAAACGGCCCACAAAGGACGATCGTCAAACAAGGCCAAAATGGCCAATATACCCATCGCCAAATTACCTAAAGTAAGGGTGTTTGGCAGGAAAGTTAAGTACTGCTTCATGGGGGTAAATATAGCGTTTTATAGGCTTGTTTTCTGAGGTATTTGCCAAAGAAATAACGATATTAGCGGCGTGAAAAAACAAATTATTGTCCTTTTATTGTTTGGCTTTTTCTGCCTCCCGTCACGGGGTCAGTCCGCTGACGTAGGTACAAATACACCCACACTTCAAGTAAGCCTGATCACCTGTGGTCCGGGTGACGAACTCTATGCCAAATTTGGCCATTCCGCCCTGAGAATTCAGGATGAATCAACCGGCCTGGACGTGATCTACAATTACGGATTGTTTGATTTTAATGCCCCTAATTTTTATTTGAATTTTGCCAAAGGAAAACTGCGTTATTTTTTGGGAAAACACGAAACTTCGGGTTTTATTCAGGCGTTCATCCATGAAGGCAGATGGGTTAGAGAACAAGTACTCGACATCGACCAAGCCACTTCCTCTGTACTGCTTCAACGCCTAGAACAAAATTATCGTCCAGAAAACAGGTTCTACCTGTACGATTTTTTTTATGCCAACTGCGCTACAAAAATTAGGGACTTATTACTGGAGGTAAGTCATGGCTCCTTGATCTATCCCCAAGCCCAAGAAAATTCCAAAAAAAGTTATCGCGAATTGATCTCCGAAAATTTACCCCTCGACAGTTGGGGCGGATGGGGTATTGATTTGGCTTTGGGCTCGCTGATTGATCAACCCACCAGTAATTTTCAAGCACAGTTCTTGCCGGAGTACGCCGCACAACAACTCTCAACTGCCTTGTGGAATGGCAAGTCAGCTGTACGGCAAGACAGTTACCTAGCTGCGCCAAATCTAAACTCCCCTCCTGCTGGAATACAACTATGGGGGCCATTTACCCTAGGGACCCTGCTGATGTTAACCGTATGGCTTACCAGAACGAAAACAACATCTAAAAGGCTTACCCATGTATTGTTACACACGTTGAGTGGCGCAATCGGAATTGTATTGATGTTGCTGTGGGTGGCCACGGATCATCAAGCTACTGCGTGGAATGCCCATCTGTTTTGGGCACAACCTTGGTTGGTTTTGTCTCCGTTTTTGAGGACAAAAAAACGCGTCAACAATACGTTGAGTATCCTTGTATTGCTAGGCATTTCTATTTGTCTGGCGTTGTGGATGCTAGGAATCCAATCCTTCCACTGGATGATGTTACCTATTTGGTGTGCACTCGGCATGTCCCAAATACTAATGCTTAAGACAAACCCATGAATTTAATCAGCATTGAACAAGTCGCTCGCACATTTGGCGAGCGTATTTTATTTAAAGACATTTCCTTTGGAATCAACAAAGGACAAAAAATTGGTTTGATCGCTGAAAACGGTTCTGGCAAATCCTCTCTTTTGGACATCATCGCGGGTAAAACACTGCCTGACCAAGGACAGGTGAACTACCGAAAGGACATGAAACTCGCATTTCTGGCGCAAGAGCCCGATTTGAATAACGATTGGACCATTGAAGAGACATTGACGCGCGCTGATCACCCTATGATGCGCGTCATCACCGCGTATGAACAGGCACTGCTCCATCCCGAGGACGAAAAAAGTTACCAAATTGCTTTTGAAGCCATGGAGCGCTCCAGTGCTTGGGATTTTGAATTTCAGTATCAACAAATTTTATCTCGATTAAAGCTTGAGGACCTCACCCTTAAAGTTGGAAATATGTCGGGTGGTCAAAAAAAACGATTAGCCTTAGCTTTAGCTCTGTTAGAAACCCCTGATGTATTGTTGTTGGATGAGCCGACCAACCACCTGGATTTAGAGATGATTGAATGGCTTGAAGCCTACTTTGCCAAGGAAAAGATGACCCTATTTATGGTGACCCACGATCGATATTTCCTGGAACGAGTTTGCGATCAAATCATCGAACTCGACAGAGGCGAGCTGTATCACTACTCGGGAAACTACAGTTATTTCCTAGAAAAACGACAAGAGAGACTGGCGCTTGAGGCGTTGATGCAACACAAAAACGATCAGGTTTTTAAATCTGAATTAGATTGGATCAGAAGACAACCAAAAGCGAGAACCACCAAATCAAAATCCAGGATTGATGATTTTGCTGCTATTGAGGCAAAAACTAAACAGCGTAGGCAGGAACACAAAATCCAACTAGAAATCAACATGAATCGGTTGGGCGCCAAAATTGTTGAGTGCCATAAAGTACACCACGCATTTGGTGAAAAAGTGATTCTTGATGGGTTTTCCTATCATTTTCAACCAGCCGAAAGGCTGGGAATTGTCGGAAAGAATGGGACGGGTAAATCCACTTTTCTTAATTTAATCAGCGGCAAAATTGAGCCACAAGGAGGGAAAATAGTCTTGGGGGAAACCGTTCAAATAGGATACTATACCCAAGCGGGTATTGAGGTAAAACCCGGACAAAAAGTAATTGAAGTCATCCAAGAATTCGGGGAATACATTCCGCTAAAACACGGACGACAACTCAGCGCATCTCAACTGCTAGAACGATTTTTATTCGACAGAAAGAAACAATACGACTTTGTAGAAAAACTGAGCGGTGGTGAGCGCAAAAGGCTTTACCTGTGCACGGTGTTGATTCAAAATCCAAATTTCTTAATCTTAGATGAGCCCACCAATGACCTGGATGTGGTGACCCTAGGGGTATTGGAGTCATTTCTACTCGATTTCCCTGGATGTCTCGTCGTAGTATCACACGATCGCTATTTTATGGACAAAATCGTAGATCATTTATTAGTTTTTGAAGGCCAAGGGGCCTTTATTGACTTCCCAGGAAACTATTCGGATTATCGAGCCTACACTCAGGACGCCCCTAAATCTTCTTCAAACCAAAGCGCTGAGACCAAAAAAGAGGTAACTAAAGCAAAGGCTCCGCAACAAAACCAGCAGATTAAAAAAGAGATACAAAAGATAGAAACTCAAATATCTGTCTTAGAAAAAGAAAAATCTGAACTGGAATCCGCGTTTTTAACCCTTGGATTGAGCCCAGAAGAAATGACTACCCTTTCGATAAAATTGGCCAAAGTAAAGGAGGAAATTGATGAAAAAACAATGATCTGGATGGAATACAGCGATGAACTGGGTCAGTAACCGATTATGGCAGATACAGAGTTGGACGTGCTATTACTTGAATTCAATTCATATTCAAGGGATACACTCCCCTTTTGTGTTTGATTTTCATCAGAATTTTTGGAAAAAACATTCAAGACAAAATTCAGACTGGGAACAGGCCATTCAACGTTGGTTTGAACAAGAACTGATTTCCGATGAAAAAAAAAGTATATTTGCTCAGGCAAATGCGCGCGAAATCACTGATGATCAGCGCCATAGACTTCAAGAGATGGCCCAGTTTGAACGAGGCACGGTATTGATAACAAACATCAGAAGCAACCGTACATCTTGGCTAAATTGGAAGATGTTCAGCGAGATTTTCACCCTGTCGATCGACACGGGAAAACACGGGATTCTGGTGGCTAAAAAAGGACAGGAAAAAGAATATTTTTGGCTAAAATAGCTCAGATGAAGATCTATACGAAAACTGGAGACCGAGGGAAAACCATGTTGCTTGATGGCAACATCGTGGATAAAAACGATGCGCGCATCGAAGTTAATGGATGTTTGGATGAACTAAACACACGGCTTGGTTTGTTGCGCGATTCCGAAATGGATCCAGAAATCAATCTTGAATTTATTGCTATACAAAAGGCCCTTTTTGAAATAAGCGCCACACTCGCCGTTGACCGAAGTGGCGAATTGTTGCGATTTGATGCAGCCCATTGGGATTTATTGGTTGAGGCTATGGAAACGCGTATGGATCACTGGACCACCATACTGCCCCCGTTAACCAATTTTATCATCCCTGGTGCACATCCAAAAGTTGGCTTAGTGCACTTGGCAAGAACCTGCTGCCGAACAGCGGAGAGAAGATTAGTAGGCTTAGATCAATTAGCAGAAATACCTCTGCAGACGGTAGTTTTCGTCAACCGTTTATCCGATTATTTGTTTGTTTGGGCGAGAATGGTCAGTCTGCGCGAAGGGGTTGATGAAACCCTTTGGATTTCAAATCCTTAGACAGTATTTTTTAATTATTATTTAACTTGCAGGGATGGGATTAAAAATTATTTTTGCAAAAATCTAATTTAACCCCAAACCGCTATGTACTGGACTTTAGAATTGGCTTCCTATTTGAGCGATGCGCCTTGGCCAGCAACCAAAGACGAATTAATTGATTACGCCATCAGAACAGGGGCTCCATTAGAAGTCGTAGAAAACCTTCAATCCATGGAGGAAGAAGGTGGCGAAATCTACGAAAGTATCGATGAGATATGGCCGGATTACCCATCAGACGAAGACTATCTTTGGAACGAAGACGAGTATTAAACCTGTTGACAAACAAACCTAAAAAAGCCTCTCTAGAGGCTTTTTTTTTATGTATTTTTGAAAGGTTTTGCTTGACAAACAAAGCAAGATGTAGCATTTTATTATCCGATGAGTTTTATTAATCAAATTCTAAAAGTGTTTGTGGGCGACAAAGCCCAAAAGGATGTACAAGCACTTCAGCCTTTATTACAAAAAATCAAACAACACGAACAAGCGCTATCCCAATTAAGCGCGGATGAACTTCGTGAAAAAACCATAGCGTTTAAAGCGTATATCGCTGCGCAAACATCAGCGCTTGATCAACAAATTGACACCTTAAAACAAGAGAGTTTATCCCAACAGGATATCGATGCCAACGAGGCTCTGTATACCCAAATTGATGAACTTCAAGAACAACGCAAAAAAATCATAGATGCGGCATTAGATCATTTATTGCCCGAAGCTTTTGCGGTAGTTCGAGAAACGGCAAAACGATTTGCCCAAAGTGACTCGATCACCGTCACAGCTACCGAACAAGACCGGATTTTTTCTGCGGACAAGGATTATGTCGTTTTAACTGGTGACCAGGCCAAATGGCATACCAGTTGGAATGCCGCAGGAAAACCGGTGCGCTGGGATATGGTTCACTACGATGTACAGCTCATCGGGGGAATGGTACTTCACCAGGGTAAAGTAGCTGAAATGCAGACAGGGGAAGGAAAAACCTTGGTAGCTACCCTACCCGTATACCTCAACGCACTCAGCGGTCTAGGGGTACATTTAGTCACGGTCAATGATTATTTGGCCAAAAGGGATAGCGCCTGGATGGCTCCTATTTTTGAATTTCATGGACTGACCGTCGACTGTATTGACAATCATCAGCCCAATTCATTGGGAAGAAGGAAAGCCTATTTGGCAGATATCACCTATGGGACTAACAATGAATTTGGCTTTGACTACCTCAGAGACAATATGGCCCATCAACCCGGCGAATTAGTACAAAGACCACATCACTACGCCATTGTGGATGAGGTTGATTCTGTATTGATCGATGATGCGCGTACCCCATTAATTATTTCTGGCCCAGTTCCTGAGGGCGATCGTCATGAGTTCAATGAATTAAAGCCTCAAGTGGAGCGATTGGTGAACGCCCAACGCAATTATCTGACAGGTGTATTGGTTGAAGCTAAAAAGAAAATAGCTGAAGGGGATTTAAAAGAAGGAGGATTTCAATTGCTCCGGGTATACCGTGGTCTACCCAAAAATAAAGCTCTGATCAAATTCCTCAGCGAAGAGGGCATCAAGCAGTTGCTTCAAAAGACGGAGCGGCAATACATGCAGGACAACAACCGCGAAATGCACCAGGTCGATGAAACCCTGCTTTTTGTCATCGATGAGAAAAACAACCAAATAGAACTGACCAATAACGGTATTCAGGAGTTATCTACAGCAGATAATTCTGATTTCTTCATTCTCCCAGATATTGGCACAGAAATGGCTAAAATTGAACAAAAAGGTTTAGAGCCGTCTGTTCAAGCTGCCGAAAAAGAGCAATTATTTAGAGACTTCTCGATAAAAAGCGAACGAATTCACACCTTGAACCAGCTCCTTAAAGCGTATACCCTGTTTGAAAAAGACGTAGCCTATGTAGTCATGGACAACAAGGTGATGATTGTCGATGAACAAACAGGAAGGATCATGGACGGAAGAAGGTATTCCGATGGATTACACCAAGCGATCGAGGCCAAGGAAAATGTGCGTATTGAGGCATTGACGCAAACATTTGCCACCGTGACCTTGCAAAACTACTTCCGCATGTACTATAAGCTGTCTGGTATGACCGGAACTGCCGTGACTGAAGCAGGGGAACTTTGGGAAATATACCAATTGGATGTTGTGGAAATTCCCACCAATAGACCTATAGCGAGAAAAGACAAAGAAGATCTGATTTACAAAACAAAAAGAGAAAAATACAACGCCATTATCGATGAAGTGGTGGGGCTCTCCGCTCAAGGAAGGCCTGTACTTATCGGAACTACCTCCGTAGAGATTTCAGAATTGCTGTCGCGTATGCTCGATTTGCGCAAAGTTCCCCACAATGTACTGAACGCAAAACTCCACAAAAAAGAAGCTGATATTGTTGCCGAGGCGGGAAAACCTGGAGTGGTTACTATTGCTACCAACATGGCCGGTCGTGGTACGGACATTAAACTCAGTGAAGAAGTCAAACAGGCTGGTGGTCTAGCGATTATCGGAACTGAACGACACGACTCCAGAAGGGTTGACCGACAGTTAAGGGGTAGGTCTGGACGCCAGGGAGATCCAGGAAGCTCTCAGTTTTATGTGTCTTTGGAAGATAACCTCATGCGCCTGTTTGGATCTGATCGCGTGGCTAAACTGATGGATCGAATGGGTCTTGAAGAAGGGGAAGTCATCCAACACAGCATGATGACTAAATCTATTGAGCGAGCTCAGAAAAAAGTAGAGGAAAATAACTTTGGAATACGAAAACGCCTTTTGGAATACGACGATGTCATGAACGCCCAGAGGGAAGTGATTTACAAACGTCGCAGACATGCACTTAACGGCGAACGATTACAACTCGACATTGCCAATATGATGTTTGACACCTGTGAATTAATCTCAGAACAAAATAAACTGGCTGGGGATTTTAAAAATTTCACGTACGAAGTAATCACCTATTTCGGTCTTGAGCCAGGACTTGATGAGGAGACATGGAGCAAGATGAATGTAGGCCAATCTGCCCAACACCTCTATCAAATGGTCCGTGAACGATACACCCAAAAGATGGAACGTGCTGCGCAATCTGCTTTTGGTGTCATTGAAAAGGTCTACAATGATCCAAATAGCCACTTTGAGCGAATTTCCGTTCCATTTACTGACGGTATGAAATCGCTGAATGTAGTAACCCACTTAGAGAAAGCCTACCAAACACAAGGGAAACAGTTAGTAGCCGACTTTGAAAAAAACATCAATCTAGCGCTCATTGACGAAGCCTGGAAAACTCATTTGCGCAAAATGGATGAATTAAAACAATCCGTTCAGCTTGCAGTTCACGAACAAAAAGATCCTTTGTTGATCTATAAGTTTGAAGCATTTGAGCTGTTTAAATCAATGATTGACCGGGTGAACAAGGAGATTATATCCTTTTTATTCAAAGCCCAACTTCCTGAAGGACCTCAAGCGCCTAGCGTGAGAGAGGCACAAGTAATCCGTCCTAAAGAAAAACTCGCCTTGTCAAAAGAGGAAATACCCAACAGTGATGAGCGGGCCGCACAAGCGCGTAATGCAGGAGCTGCTGCCTCAAAACAGGCCCCTGTGGAAACTGTGGTACGCCAAGCCCCCAAAATGGGAAGAAACGACAAAGTAATGCTCAAAAACATCATGAACGGGGAGCAAAAGGAAATGAAATATAAACAAGCAGAACCCTTGCTAAAACAAGGAACTTGGGTACTGGTAAATTCATAATACAGATGCGAAAGATATTATTTTACACCATTTTGCTGACTTGTACCTTTTCTTGGGCACAGCAGCCATTGAGTCAAGGACCTTTTGATCAATTAATTATCCGAGGGGTTACCTTGATCAATGGAACAGGTGCGCCACCGCAAGGCCCAGTCGATGTGGTTGTAGAAAATAATATCATTACTCAAGTACGGGTGGTTGGATACCCCAATGTTCCTATCCAACCCAAGAGCAGACCCGCTTTAAAGCCAGGTGGTCATGAAATTGATGCCACAGGGATGTATTTATTGCCTGGATTTGTAGATATGCATGGCCATATAGGAGGAGATGCTCAGGGCACCTCTCCAGATTATGTATTTAAGTTATGGATGGCCCATGGGGTAACTACTGTCAGAGAGCCTAGTGGTCGCGGATTAGCTATCACCTTGGCCCTGAAGAGAGACAGTGAGAAAAACAACATTATTGCCCCGAGGATTTTTGCCTACACTGGGTTTGGCGAAGGCCAAAAAGGAGGAATCAACACCCCGGAACAAGCCAGACAATGGGTGCGTGAAAACGCAAAAAAAGGAGCGGATGGCATTAAATTTTTTGGTGCAGAACCCGCAATCATGCAAGCTGCGCTCGAAGAAAACAAAGCGCTTGGATTAAGGTCAGCTTGCCACCACGCTCAACTTAATGTCGCTCGTTGGAATGTCTTGAACTCTGCACGTGCAGGACTTACTTCCATGGAACATTGGTACGGACTTCCGGAAGCGCTTTTTGAAGGACAGACCGTTCAACAATATTCACTCGACTACAACTACAACAACGAGCAAAATAGATTTGAGGAAGCGGGTAAACTATGGGCACAAGCAGCACAACCTGGCAGCGTGAAATGGAATGCCGTTATGGATGAATTACTCGCCCTAGATTTCACCATTGACCCTACATTCAATATTTACGAGGCCAACAGAGACCTGCAAGCGGCTCGAAGAGCCGAATGGCACGAACTCTATACCCTGCCCTCTCTTTGGCGTTTTTATCAACCCAGCATGATTTCTCATGGTTCCTACTGGCACGATTGGGGTACTGAACAAGAGGTGGCGTGGAAGAAAAACTATCAGCTTTGGATGCAATTTATCAATGAGTTCAAGAACAAAGGAGGACGTGTAACTACCGGATCGGACTCTGGCTATATATTCCAACTTTATGGTTTTGCCTACATCCGTGAATTAGAATTACTTCGTGAAGCTGGATTTCATCCACTTGAAGTGATCCAATCCGCTACACTAAAAGGAGCTGAGGCTCTGGGTGTAGCAGACCAAATTGGGAGTATCGCTGTCGGAAAAAAAGCGGATATGGTATTGGTGGGCGAAAATCCACTTCAGAACTTTAAGGTGCTTTATGGCACCGGAGCGATCAGACTTAATCAAGACAACGAAGTTGTTCGTGTAGGCGGAGTTCTGTATACCATTAAAGACGGAATTGTATACGATGCAAAAGCTTTGTTGGCTGACGTGAGAAAACAAGTGGCCGACGCTAAAAAGGCAGAGAATTTTGAGATCAAACAACCAGGAGTTCATGAATAAATTGCTGTGGATTTTGCTTTTAACTGCGGGTATGGCTCAAGGTCAAACCCAAAAAAACACCCTCAAAAAAGCCTATTTCGCGGGGGGATGTTTTTGGTGTGTTGAAGCTGTATTTGAATCCCTTAAAGGCGTTGAAGAAGCTGTATCCGGTTATGCCGGAGGAAATTATGTCAATCCCACTTATGAATTAGTGGTTCAAGGAAGAACGGGACACGCTGAAGCGGTAGAAGTCATCTACAATCCCCAACAGGTTTCTTTTAAAACATTGGTAACTGCTTTTTTTGAGTCCCATGACCCCACAACCTTAAATCAGCAAGGACCTGACCGAGGAACTCAATACCGATCAATTGCCTTCTACAGCAACGCTCAAGAACGCCAAGATATTGAATCAGTGATGGCCCAACAGGCGAGTAAATACAAAAAGCCACTCGTCACTGAAATCAAGCCGATGTCATTATTTTATGCCGCTGAAGGGTACCACCAAGACTTCGAAAAGAAGAACCCCAACAACCCATACATCAGAGCCGTTTCCATCCCTCGTTTTGAGGCCTTCAAGGCAAAAAGACCAGATTTGCTCAAAAAAGACAGCCATTGATGAACCCCCTAATGGAACGATCCATCACGCTAAATCATGGAGATCTATCCATAACCGTGTTGAGTTTTGGTGCCATTTTACATCGATTTACGTATAAAGGGAAAAATCTGGTGATCAGTCTAGACGATGAAACGAACTACCGAAATGACCCTTGGCATACGGGAGCGGTGATCGGCAGGCACGCTGGAAGAATCAACTCAAGAGGTGAATTGGCTGGAAAACCGATTAGCTTGGAAAGCGCTGACTATTTTCAATTGCATGGAGGATCAACAGGATTTTCTAAAAGAGAATGGATGTTTAGTGAAGTAGGCACACTGCCCTACCCTTTTGTAACCTTAAGTTTACTCAGCTGTGATGGGGATTCTGGATTTCCTGGAAACCTACGCGTATTCCTGACGTACACCCTTAAAGAAAACCAACTTGAACTAAGGTACCAAGCGGAAACAGACCAAACAACTTGGGTGAATCTCACCAACCACACCTATTTTCAATGGGACAGCACTCCTTTTTTGAACCGACTGATTTTTGAAATACCTGCGTACGGAGTTTTAGCCACGGACGAACAACTTTTGCCAACGGGAGAGATTATTCCCCTCAGTCAAACGGAACTAAATTTTAATCAACCTGGTCTGTTGGGGCATAAAAGACTCGATCACGTCTATATGCTTGAGAACTCCAAGGGTAAGCCGGTTAAGGTTATTGATCCCGTAACCTCACTGGGCTTGGAGATGACGACAGATCAACCCTGTGTAGTTGTTTTTACTCCTGAATCGAGGAATTCATTTTGTCTTGAGGCCCAGAGGCCTCCTAACGCTCCAAGTTTTCCAAATCTTGGTTCTGTAGTACTTCATCCACACGAAGTTTATACCCAAACAACCTCCTACCGGATCTTTGATTTATAGACCGGGAATATTTGCCTATTTTTGTCCCTTAATTATCCCATTATGGATCCTGTTACCTCAGATTTACTCTCCATCGTCGTCCCTTTATACAACGAACAAGACAACGTAGTCTTACTTACAAAAAAAATCCACGAGGCGCTTCCGGGTTATCAATACGAAATTATTTACGTCGATGATTTTTCTACGGATGAGACTAGAAAACGCATCGACCAATTGCAGGATCAATCTGTTCAACTCATTCATCTTAAAAAAAACTATGGCCAAAGCTTAGCCCTAGCTGCAGGAATTGATGTGGCACAAGGACGCTATATCATTACCATGGATGGGGACTTACAAAACGATCCTACGGATATTCCCATGATGCTGGAACAAGCAGTGAATCACGGCTTTGATCTAGTGACTGGTATCCGACAAAAAAGACAAGACAGTTGGGTAAAAACAATTCCCTCCAAAATAGCCAATTTCTTGGTGCGCAGGGTAACCAAACTTGACATTAAAGACAATGGGTGTGCTTTAAAAGTATTTGATAGAGACATTGCAAAAGACTTGAATTTATATGGGGAAATGCACCGATTTATCACGTTGTTGGCGTTTTTAGAAGGTGCGCAAATCAAGCAAGTGCCTGTAAAACACCACGCTCGACATGCCGGGACCTCTAAGTACGGTCTAGAGCGGGTATTTAAAGTGATTGCTGACATGATGCTTTTGCTCTTTATCCGCAAATATTTTCAACGACCCATTCACCTATTTGGCATTTTTGGCGTCTTGCTGATGATCTTAGGGGGAATTGCCAATATATACTTACTAGGTGTTAAGCTCTCGGGGGAACAAATCGGAGATCGGCCCTTGTTGACGCTAGCCATGATGTTGATTCTTGCTGGAATACAGTTGTTTACTATTGGCATTGTTATGGAATTACTGATTCGCACCTATTACGAATCTCAACAAAAAAGACCGTACCGCATCAAAAAGATCAGCAAAGGTGGCCAAGTTCAATAAAAACCTGCTCACAGTATTCAAAATCCTTTTTAGCGGATTTCTGCTTTATCTTTTATTTACAAAAGTTCCATTTAATGAGATTTGGGTGTTGTGGACAGACTCCAACCCCCTTTGGCTCTTTGGTGCCTTAGTGCTCTTTGCCGCCTCAAAATGGATATCGCTTCTCAGGCTCCACCTTTTGATGAATTGGTTGGGATTAAACTGGACTTTTCCCCTGCAAGCTAGGTTATACCTACTAGGTATGTTCTACAATCTATTTTTACCAGGGGGAATAGGCGGTGATGGATATAAAGCATTTATCTACCAAAAAACATCAGGATTAAGCCTAAAAAAAGGACTATCCGCTCTACTGCTCGACAGGATTTCAGGTGTTTGGGCACTAGCCTTCTGGGCCGTTATTCTAGCCATTTTTGTAGATGGATTGCCTTTTTATGAACGCCCTTGGATTTATATCTGCGCCGGGATCATAGGAAGTCTTGCCTACGGGCTACTTGTCTATCTTTTATTTACCCATACTTGGGGGAATTTTTGGAAGGGAAGTCTGTTATCGCTGGGCGTTCAAGGAGCTCAGCTTCTGTCGGCTTTGCTTTTGCTTTGGTCGCTTCATGCAGAGCAGGACATTTTAGGCTACCTGGTGATTTTTTTGATTTCTTCGGTAGCTGCTGTATTGCCCCTTACTATCGGAGGGATGGGCAGTAGAGAAATCACTTTTTACTACGGATCCTTATGGTTGGGCTTAGATCAAACAATTTCTTTAGGGATTAGCTTATTGTTTTTTGCCCTCACTGCCTTGGTGTCCTTAACTGGTGTATACTACCATTTCCGAAAACCTATTTGGGGGATTACTGAACAGGCGACACCCAAACCAAATATCGGTAAGACAACTGAAGATCGCGGGTCATAGGATGTATAAATCTCCAATTAAGCCGCGTAATTCGGTAGTGTGGTGATTTTTTGATCAGTGTCCAGGAACGGCTAGAATTCTTCAATAATAGGCTGGGATCGGTATCCAAATAAAGCCAACCTGCTGATATAGATTCAAGCTCTTTCCGATCAATCTGTTGCAAAGGTTGGTGGGTGTAAAAATCCATAGACCACGTGTACTGATCATCAAGTTTGTATATAGGGGATTCTATTTTACCTACACGATCTTTTTGCCAAGCTTTTGCCAAACTAATGCCTGACTGATATTCCAGCAGTTTTGGATAAAAAAACACATGCAACAACAGATAAATTCCACCAAAAACAAACCCGGTATATCTCCATACCAGAGCAGAGGGAGAACGCCATAGTTTAGGTAATACAATCACACCTACTAAAGCGACCCAGACACCTAATTGACTGCCGTTTCCAAAGGCCCAAACTAAAACGCCACTAAAAACCAACGCTATAGTCAACACTATTTTCTGCGCGTATACCCAGTGCCTCTTTTGAGCCAATACGGATAGATACGGGGCAGTTAATACGGCCCACAAGGGTAATGTGCCGTTGAGGTAGTGAGGTAATTTAAATTGGGCGAAACTGATCAAGACCATAATTGCCGTCACCCCAATGTAGGTCATTGACTCCGGGTGCTTTCGGGCGGATTTGATCTGCTTCCAACGATTTACCCAGGCGTAACATCCTGCTAGTGTCCAAGGCATGAATACCCACAAAAATGTATGGAAAAAAAAGAAATAATCTGGGCTATTGGTGCCCATACCCGTACCACTCATCCGTTCAAAACTTTGTTCCCAAAGAATGAAAAAGATACCGCTGCGTTGATCGACTCCCCGGATGACCAATTCGGGATGTACATCGAATTGAAGATAATACGCATACAAGACCGGACTGATTCCCAAGGCAAATACCCCTAGGGCAATCAGGGCGGGCCACCTGAACAACAGAGGCCATTTTTTTGTGTGCCACAATTGCGCTAACACAGGTAAGCCAACCAATACCAAACCGAGTTGACCTTTGGCGGAAAAAGCTAGGGCGGTGGCCAAAGCACCCCAACACAAATTATTCCAACGCTCATTGGTTAGGTAATCGGCAAACTGCCATAACGCCCAAGCTACTGCAGCGGTCAGCACCGCATCGGTACGCACATCCATAGAAGCCAACACGATACTATAAGTGGACAAAAAAATAATTGCTGCCCATCTAGCGACGTGTTTAGGCTGACTAAGCAATGACCATCTGTACACGCTGTATCCCCCGAGCCATAGAGAAATCACCGCGGGTAATCTATAGGCCCAATGATTAAGTCCAAACAGTTTCATAGACCAGGCAGAAAGCCAGAAATGAAGGTGAGGTTTGTCCAGATAGGGTTCTGTCCCTTTATATAAAGTCCAGAAATCGTTTTCTAGAATCATGCGTTGAGCCATTACGGCAAATTGGGCTGCATCGTTTTCCATCAAGGGAACCGATAGGCCAAAAGCCATGGCAACAGCCATCAACCATAGTAGAATACGATCTGTCATGCTTTGCTTCTTGTAAACCATTTAAGGGTTAACTGATAAACAAGCCATCCATAAAAAAGACCGACCAACATGCCAAAAAGCACATCAGTTGGGTAATGTACCCCAATAACTACTCTGGAAAGGGAAACTAATGCCGCCCAAAACAGCAGACCTATTCTAGCTGTGTTTACCCAAAAGGACTTAGGGGCATATTGGCCTAGAAGGAGGTAAAAAAAGAAAAAAAGACCAAAATTATTGGACGCATGCGCCGAAAAGAAACCAAAAGATCCTCCGCAATTATCTTTGAGCAATTGAAGTGTTCCCTCCAGCTCTGGTTCGTGACAAGGCCTCAAACGACCTACTCCTTGTTTAAAAAACTGAGACGTTTGGTCGCTGAGCAAAATTAGAAACCCCACCATAGCCAATACTTTGGCCCTTTTTACAAGAGTAAATCGATACCCTATCCAAATGAGTAAAGCCGTATAGATAGGAAAACTCCAGGGTGTATACGAAATACCTACCCAGAAGCTATCCCATTCAGGACTACCCCATCCGTTAATGGCCCAGAACAGCTGCTTTTCCCAATGCCAAAAAAAATCCATGAATTAGTCCTCCTGTTCGTCCTCTTCGTCGTAGCGGTCAATTTCGCGATCATAGAACGCAGTAGCTTCCTCAATCAGCTTTAGGGTCTCTGTCTCCAGTTGTTCTTCATCTTCAGGATCAAATTCCTCCAACCATTCA
>JBEAQS010000046.1:0-8555 GCA_041163765.1 Bacteroidota bacterium
AAGGTACAGCCTTTCAAGTATTTACCTCCCAGATAATGGGCCGCTGCCGTGATGGCCTGCATCTCAGCATGTGCCGTCACATCGTTTAGTCGCTCTGTTAAATTGTGGGCTCGAGCAATCACCCGTCCCCCAGCCACAACAATCGCCCCTACTGGAACTTCGCCGGCTTCATAGGCGCGCATCGCTTCATCCAATGCTTTGCGCATCATCGCTTGGTCTGTCTCCAATTGTTCGATCTCCGTCATGACCCGAAAGATAAGAAGAGATTTTGTAATTTTACTCGCCATGTCCTTCAGCCCACACATTAAGAGTCCCGATGATTTACGCTCACTTTCTATGGAGGAATTGGGCGCATTGGCCCAAGAATTGAGGGCCTCGATTATCGAGGCTGTATCCACCAAAGAAGGGCACCTTGGAGCCTCCTTGGGTGTAGTTGAATTGACCATTGCGCTGCACACCGTTTTTGACACCCCAAAAGACACCTTGATTTGGGATGTGGGCCATCAAGCCTACGGACATAAAATGCTGACTGGTCGTTGGGGCGCATTTGACACCAACCGCCAGTGGGGTGGGTTAAGCGGTTTTCCCGTTCGTGATGAATCTCCTTACGATGCCTTTGGGACTGGTCACAGTTCTACTGCTATTTCAGCTGCCCTGGGGATGGCGCTGATCAACGCTCAAAAAAGAACTAACCAGAAGCACATAGCTGTTGTAGGTGACGCTGCAATTTGCAGCGGTATGGCCTTGGAAGGGCTCAACCACGCAGGGGCCACACAGGCAGATCTACTGATTATTTTCAACGACAACGCTATGGGAATTGATCCTAGCGTAGGGGGGCTTAAAGAGCATTTTGCCTCGCTGACCTCGGACACCCCCAATATATTTACCGCTATGGGATTGGCCTACGAGGGCCCTGTAGATGGGCACCACCTGCCAGAATTAATCGCCGCCCTACAAGCTCAAAAAAAACAGGTAGGCCCTCGAGTGCTGCACGTAAAAACAGTCAAAGGAAAAGGGCTTGCCGCAGCCGAACTAGACCAGGTAACCTACCATGCTCCTGGTAAATTTGATAAGACTACGGGAGCCATTTACCCCCATTCCCCGGAGGGAACACATCCGAAATACCAAGATGTATTTGGGGCAACCATCGCAGAGCTGATGCGCATGAACCCAAAAATCTGGGCCATTACACCGGCTATGCCCTCGGGAAGTGGCCTGAAACCCTTAATGGATATGATGCCCGATCGGGTTATAGATGTGGGTATTGCCGAACAACACGCAGTGACCCTAGCCGCTGGTATGGCTGCGCAAGGGGGGGTGCCTATATGCTGTATTTATTCCACCTTTTTGCAGCGCGCTTATGATCAGATCATCCACGATGTGGCCTTGCAAAGATTGCCCGTCATTCTGGCCATTGACCGTGCAGGTCTCGTTGGTGCTGATGGAGCAACGCACCAAGGAGTGTTTGACCTGGCCTTTTTGGGATGTATTCCCGATTTATGGGTGGCCGCCCCTAAGGATGAAATTGAACTCAGAAACTTGCTGTATACCGCTCAGAAAGGGCTAGACCGGCCCATAGCCATTAGGTATCCAAGAGGGAATACGCGCTATCCATTGCAGTATCACCCATTTTCCCTGATGGATATCGGCCAATCCATCCCTGTGACTCCCCCCAGTACATCCGCAAAAATCGCTCTGTTGACCACAGGCCCCCTTAGTGTCGATATGGCAACAGCTAGAGCACTGTGTCAAGCGCCGGAAGCATTTGCCCACTATCATTTTCCTTTTGTCAAACCCCTGGACAACGCACGACTAGCTGAAATCAGCCGTCAATTTAGCCAGGTAATTACCGCTGAAGAGGGATGCCTCTCTGGTGGGTTTGGCGCCTCTTTGGTCCCATTTTTGATGGAGCATAATCCGTGCCTGAAAATCAAACACCTCGGAGTCCCCGACCAGTTCGTGGCTCACGGAACACCCGAACAGCAAAAAGCTTCTGTGGGACTAGACGTCAACCAGCTGATTAAAACCCTGAACGAATGCGTATAATTCAATTATTCTTGCTCGTCACATTAGGAACGTTTTCACTCCAAGCGCAAACCTCAGGTTCTACCAACCAGAAAATAGACTCCATCAAGTCAGCAGCCGCCCAGGCAATTATGCGTCTTCGCGCCTTGGATACGCTTGCCCAAGGACGAGGGGTCGCCAAGGAGCCCCAACAAGACACCGTACAACGAAAAGACACTATTGTCATTAGACTCAGCCAGCCGATGGCTTATACGCGAAGTCAAGGAGCAGCGCTAAAACCTGTGGATTCGCGCAGTGTTACGGGGTCCAACATCCAAGAAAAAATAAAGCGCTTCCACATGCCCTCATTTTGGACGAAAACCAATCGAGCAACCATTAACCTCAATGAAGTAGCTTTTGTCAATTGGAATGCTGGGGGCAACAATTCCGTTTCGGGAATCATGAGTCTACACAGCGAACGCAATTATAAATTTCGCTATATACAGTGGAACAACTCCTTGGATTTTCGCTATGGACTCAACGCACAGGAAGGACAGACCATCAGAAAAACCGATGACCAAATCAGGTTCAGCTCCACTTTTGGACACCGAAAGGACACCATCAGCAAATGGTACAGTTCCGGAAAAATGAACTTTAACACCCAATTGTCCAACGGATACAAATACCCGGATCGATCTAAGCCGATTTCTAGGTTAATGGCTCCAGGATACCTGTTTTTGGGGGTGGGAACTTCGTACATCGATGACGCCAAAAAACTGAATATATACCTGTCTCCATTAACCCAAAAAGCCACTTTTGTACTGGATCAAGATTTAGCAGACCGCGGTGCATTTGGGGTGCGAAAAGCTACCTACGATGCCCTGGGCAACAAAACAACCGATGGGGAAAAAGTATTTATGGAATTGGGGATTTTAGTGACCAACACCTATGAGCGTACCGTGGCTGAGAATGTCTTGGTGAAAAGCAATCTATCCCTATACACCGATTACCTCGCTAGTTTTGGCAATGTGGACGTCGACTGGTTTTTGGATGTACACCTCAAAGTCAACAAATTCATCACCAGCAATATTGGGATGCACTTTATCTATGACGACGATATCTTGTTTGACCGGGTGGTCAATGAATTAGGATATGTAGAACAAAACGGAAGACCCAAACTACAGTTTAAACAACTGCTCGGTTTTGGAGTCGTTTACGCCTTTTAAACTAAACCTTTATTTTTCCCTGAATTCGCTGATGTAAATGCAGGGCTCTTCCATCAGAAAGGCTGGCCACATAGGCACAGCATCCCAACAAGACACCATAAACACTATCCGCCTGAGCGTCAAATGCTCCCGGCATCATTCTGAGTACCAATTTATCATACGGAGAAGGCTGACCGTTCCATTGGCCCAAGCTAGCTTGCACCAAGACCTCCAACAAATCGGAGATAATTCGATAGCCCGAAATCTCTTTTTGGACCACATCAGCACATTGGTATACCTGCTTAACACTTAAATCGATGATGTCTTTAATTTGAGCCGTATACTGGCTTTTATCCAATAATGCATGGCCCCAAGTTCCTTGAAGTATCTCGTGTTCGTGCTCCATAAAAACGCGGGCAGCATCTCCTATCAACGTGTTGATGGCCAGTGCTCTGAGATAACTCAACCGGTCTGAAGCCAAACTCATGCTGTGGTACTTCTCGGTTTGAATACTGTCCTTGACCAGTTTGATCAAGTATTCCAGCGCATAGTCCTCGGCGATTAATCCCAAATGAATCCCATCCTCAAAATCGATAATCGTGTAGCAAATATCGTCCGCTGCTTCGACCAAAAAGGCCAATGGGTGTCTGGCATAACGGGTCTGATCCCCTGTTCCGATCGATTTTAATCCCATGTTTTCCGCCATGACTCGATACAGAGCCAGATCTTGACTGAATAAGCCATACTTTTTATCGGAGACCAAAGCGGTAGGCTTCTTGGGCAAGGCAGCTTTAGGGTACTTGGTAAACGCCCCTAGAGTAGCGTAGCTGAGTCTCAATCCGCCAGGAACCCCTGGCCTTGAGGCGTTGAGCAAGCGAAATCCGTTGGCATTTCCTTCAAAATCGATTAATTCTTGGTATTGAAGATCGGTGAGTTGATCTTGATACACGGCTCCTGGTCCATGGCTGAAAAACGCGCCAATCGCTTTTTCACCACTGTGTCCAAATGGTGGATTTCCAATGTCGTGGGCACAGGCAGCAGCGGCTACAATAGCCCCAAAATCATGCGCTTCGTACCCGTGAAGATTATGTAAATCAGGATGCTTCTCGAGAATTTGCTGTCCGACTAATCGTCCTAAACTGCGTCCAACCACAGAAACCTCTAAACTATGAGTCAATCGAGTGTGGACAAAATCAGTGTCCGACAAGGGTATTACCTGGGTTTTATCCTGTAAACTGCGAAAAGGTGCCGAAAAAATAACTCGGTCGTAATCCACCTCAAATCCCAAACGCGTAGGATCTTGGTCTTTGCGCAAGCGCTGGGCCTTATCTCCTTGTCGATTGAGTGACAACAGGCGCACCCAATCCATAGCTGATGAATCTGAGGACATATCGCTCAGATTACTCATGTTCGTGACGTTCGTGTTTGCTGATTGATTGATCCTCCACCGCAGACTCTGCCGCCATGGAATCTCCCAAAATGGCACGTGCACGAGCCATACTTTGCTGCATGGATTCCCGAACCCGTAAAACTTTTTGATACTCCTGATTCAATAACTCTTGTTTTTCTGGACTGAGCGGAGCGCCTTTCATGATTTCATCGGCTGTAAACTGGGTGCCGAAACCCTTCATCCAGTCCATCATCAAGGTGTGGGCCTCTTGAAGATCTTTCATGGACTCAGCCAAATCAATATCAGTGGAGTCCAAGTCTCTTTGGGACTTGATTTGTGCTGTAAGCTGGGCCAATGCCCCCATCTGCGGCATCGCCTCGTCGTGAACCTCCATCACCATCTTCATGTTGACTTGTCCTTCAGCAGAAGGTTGTTCAGTTTTTGAATTACAGGAAATCAACAGGCTGAAAAGCCCCAAAATGACTGAAAAAAAGGAATTGTTCATCAGGAAAAAATTAAAGCCTAAAGATAATGATTTGGGCATAAAAACACCGCAACAATTACTTCCAGATCAAGGATTCTGTAAAGTCCCTAAGATCCTTAAGCACATAATGGGCTGCGGGCATCAAAGAATCGTACTGAGGTTTGGCTCTGAAATAAAGCGCGCCGTGCAATAAGTGCTTTCGTTTGTCCGTGAGGTAAAAATGTGCTTGTGAGGCCGCGTTGCCCTGTATTTCGTAGATGGCTCCATAGACAGATGTCTGGGGGTTTTCATAGGGCTGTACCAAAATAGCTGAAGCGTGGTCTTGGTGAAGGGCTACTTTATCTTCTACATCCAGCACGGCCTGTTTCCAGGCCTCTTTGTCTTGTTGATTTAAGGGGGTGTAGGTGACCCAGACGTCTGCTTTCAATTCGGGATAATGCCAAACAAATCGTCCGTTGCTTAAGGGAGTCAATAAGGCCGCCTGGTTGTAACTCATGGAAAACCATTGAGTCTGGTGGACTACAGGCACCGGTTCTGGATAAGACATCGCCCAAAGTGCTTTGGGCTTGGGCATAGGCTCAGGAGTTGATTGGCACCCAAAAGACAAGATCAATAACCCCATCCCCAGATAAAAAGACATGCCCGAAAATCGACTAAACCGCATAAGGCAAAGTCGCTTTTATTTGTTTGAGGCGCTTTCGATCCATGGCCTCCACGCGAAAACTAAAGCCTTCAAAACGAATGACCTCACCAATTTTGGGAAAGCTTTTAGAAATCTCGAGCACAAACCCAGCCAAAGTTTCCGACTCCCCTTTTTGGGCCTCAAAAGCAGATGGATCATCCACTTGAGCCACTTTGTAAAAATCCTTCAAGGTTGTTTTTCCTTCAAACAAGAAATTTTGAGGGTCCAGTTGCGTAAATTCTAAATCTTCCTCATCAAATTCATCGCTGATATCCCCCACAATCTCCTCGATAATATCCTCTAGAGTCACCACACCTGACGTGCCTCCAAACTCATCAACCACAATAGCTAGGTGTATTTTCTTTTGCTGAAACTCAGCCAACAAATCATCTAATTTTTTATTCTCAGGAACGAAATAAGGAGCCCTAAGCAGAGTTGTCCAATTAAACGTCTTTCGATCTAGGTAAGACAACAAATCTTTGATATAAAGTATCCCGATAATTTGATCGATGTTTTCGCGGTAAACCGGCACACGTGAGTAGCCGTGGTTTTTAATCGCTTCAAGCACTTCAAGAAACTTCATGTCCTCCGAAAGGGAAAACACATCAATGCGGGGACTCATCACCTGTTTGGTGTCCGTATTTCCAAAAGAAACAATCCCTTCTAAAATCTTTTGCTCTGCTTGAGTGGTATCTCCTTCTTGGGTTAATTCCAAAGCTTGAGACAAATAATCTACACTAAGACTAGACTTTTGGCGGCCCAATTTTTCGTGTAATCTCAGAGAAAGCTGTTGCATCGGCACGCTCAATGGCCTAAATACAACATCGATTACCCTCAAGGGCAAAGCCATAGCTAGAGCAAACGGCAGGCGATTTCTGTTGGCATAGACTTTGGGTAAAATCTCTCCAAACATCAAAATCAGAAAAGTGACCAAAACCACTTCGATCAAAAACTTCAAATCGATGAATCCCCAGACCAAGAGATCGGTGCCGCTCAAGAAAATATCGCCTAAATGGCTGAACAGCAAGACAATTCCTATGTTGACCGCGTTGTTGGCTATCAAAATGGTCGCCAGTAATCGCTTGGGTTTTTGAAGTATCATCAACACCCATTCCGACCTCTGTTTTTTCGTTTCTTTAAGCTGGGAAATTTCGAGGGGGCTCAGGCCAAAAAAAGCCACTTCTGCTCCAGAAATAAGGGCAGAACAAAACAACAATAAAAAAAGTACACCCGCCTTAACCAGGTTAAAGTCGTGGGTCAAGAGCCACCAAACGCTCTGTGAAATATTACTGGGGTCGGGATCCAATGTTTGGGGTTTGGTTCAACTAAAAGGGAAGATCATCCTCCTGATCCACAGGAGCCGTTGTCTGTGGTGCTGCTGGTCGACTGTGGACCTGAGCTGCAGAGCTGCGCTGTCCGGCCATGGCCCCGTCTACCGCCTCTGGCTTAGCGGTTAAGAACGTAAAGTCTGTTACTTGGATTTCGGTAGAATACCTCGTCTGGCCATCCTCACCTTGCCACTGACGGTTTTTCAATCTGCCTTCCACATACATTTTATCCCCTTTTTTGGCGTATTTCTCACAAATTTCAGCCGCTTTATTGCGCACTACAATATTGTGCCATTCCGTGTTGGACACTTTCTCGCCAGTGGTTTTGTTGGTGTAGGTTTCATTGGTAGCTAAAGGAAATCGACCTATGCAGTTACCTGCCTCAAAATAATGAAGTTTCACATCGTCTCCGAGGTGACCAATCAACATAACTTTATTCAATGTGCCGCTCATGGGGTATAGTTTGAGTCCCAAAAATACGGATTTTTTTGCGCACCAAACCATCCAGCCATCAAAACAGGCATCGGTAATTTTTGGGCTTCTGAAGGCGTATATCCGCCAGGCAGAGGGTTTTTCACGACGATCCGCCAAAAATGAGCGCGTATCAACCGGTGTGATAGTCGGTGTGTTACGGGCTCAGTATTTAACAAGGATACAGCCCCTGTTTGACCGGGCCATATACGTGACGCTTCCGCCTCAACGCTTTGTTGATTTATCCCTGCGCTTTGTTGCTCTACCGCAAAAAAAGTATACAACCCCTCCCAGATTCCCAATCCTTTTCTTTGAGTCAACAGGGTGTTTCCTAATGGATCAACTGGCACTAGGTAATGAATCCATATGGGTTGGGGTGGTTTTTTGGGTGATTTTTTGGGTAATTCAGCCACCGTTCCCGTCGCATAGGCCACACAACCTCCTTGTACAGGACATGAAACACAAAGGGCGTTTTTGGGGGTACAAACCGTAGCTCCAAATTCCATAATGGCTTGGTTATAGGTCCCCGGATCCGTTTGAATCAGAAAACGCTGGGCCAGCTCAGCAAAATATCGAATACCCTGGGAGGAATCAATCGGCAAATCCCCTCCGGTATAACGGGCCAAAACGCGGTACACATTTCCGTCAACCACGGCTACCGGGGCGTCAAAGCAAATAGAGGAAACTGCCCGAGCTGTATACGGGCCAATCCCTTTGAGTTTCATCAACTCCTCGGTGGACTGGGGGAAAACGCCCTTATATATATCCGTGACCTGTTTGGCCGTGGCATGCATGTTTCTGGCCCTGGAATAATACCCCAATCCTTGCCAGAGCTTGAGTACCGACTCCTCGGAGGCATGTGCCAAATCAGCTACTGTTGGAAAAGCTCGGGTAAATGCCTCAAAATAATCCATCGCTTGAGCCACCCTGGTCTGTTGCAACATCACCTCGGAAAGCCACACGCGATAAGGATCTTTATTCTGCCGCCAGG
>JBEAQS010000047.1:0-31807 GCA_041163765.1 Bacteroidota bacterium
CTTGGTGGATTCCAGGTTAGCTAATCCCTTTGGGGTGATGTAACTGCCGCTTAGCGCGGTGGAAAAAGAGAATAATGGGTCATAAGACATGGAAATATCCGTGTATTGGGCTTCAATGTCCAGTTGACCAGTGGGGCCAGCCCAATGGTCGATGTCCAATTGGCCGTATTGCATCTCCAGTGCGAGAGAACTATTGAGTTGGTCAATCGCCACGTCTGTGTAGGAAGTGGTCAGTTTTGAAGAAGCCCCTGAAGAGATCAGTTGTTTTACGCTTAGATCACCGTAATCCATATCCAAATTAAACTGGCCAATAGTGCCCAAGTGCACGTCTACGTAATCGGTACTTCCGTGAACTGCTGTGGCGGAATCGATGTTTAGTTGACCGTAATCCATGTCCAGATCTACTTTTTTTACTTGCTTCAACGAAATGTCGCTGTAATCCGTATGGAGGTTCAAGTAGCTGGATGATCCAATGACTAGGTTGCTGTAATCGGCGTCGATTTGTGCTTGGCTGATTTTTTCGATATGAGAATTATTGGCGTAATCAATTTCTATGCGGGTGGCTTCACCAGATATTTGCCCGAGTTCAATATTTCCATAAGCGCATACAATTTTTAGCGCATTCGTGGAACGCGCCACGGTGATGTCTCCGTATTTTTGACTCACTTCCATGATCATAGTTGCCGGTGCGTGTACGACATAATTGATTTCGTAACTGATGGAATTGTTTTTCCAAAAAGACCAATTCCACTGAGTATTTCCAATACTGGTGACCGCACTCACTCGGGTTTTGCTCCCTGTGATGTCTACGAAAATCTCGTCTAATTTGTCTTCTATGCTGCTCATTTGGTTTCCCCAAACACGCACAACAACATCAATACTGACTTTAGCGGTTTTACTCTCAACGACTTCAATAGAACCGTATCGGTTGTCTAACAACAACAGCGCATTGGGTGCTACATCAAAATTTCTCTGGTAGGTTTTGGTTTTTTCGTATTTGGGATTATTGTCAACTCTGGTATGCCCCCAAATAGGTAAGGCCGTAAGCAGAAGTAAGCAGTTAAATACTAGGTTTTTCATAAGTGTCAGATTGAGTGATTTCACGGGTAGTTTTAAGTGTTTCTAGGAAGATGATTCTTTTTTCAAAATGGTCGATGAGTGCTTTGAAAATAAGTACAGGATCCCCGCCATGTTCAAAGTCTTGCATGATTTTTTGGTATTCATGATCGAATTTACTGAGTTGTTTCAAGGCCATATAACTCATAGGATCGCTACTTAAAGCGGATTGTTCGGCAAATGCTGGCGACTGAATCTGTTCAATCAGTTGGTTTTCTTGCTCTTGAATCGTCTGGTGCCAGGTTTCCATGGAGGCCAATTGCTCTTGCTGTACTCCTTGTTCTTGAGAAAACCAGCCAATACTCAACCCCAAAAGCAGTCCGATACTCGCCGCCCACATCCAGTTAAATTTCTGGGTGTTCACACGTGTGTTTCGCCCCAATCTTTGGGCCATACGCGCTCTGTGTCCTGCAGGTAGCTCCGGGAGCGGTGCCTCAGCCCAATCGCGTAGTAGTTGCTCTAATGGATCTTCGTGTTTCATAACTTCAATAGTTTTCGCATAGTTTCTTTGGCTCGACTTAAGCTGGTTCGACAATTTGCTTCGCTGATATCTAGGTAATTGGCTATTTCAGCGTGTTCCAATCCTTCGTAATAGTACAGTTTCACGATCGTAGACTGTTGGACAGGTAGTTTTGTCAATACTTGTTCCACCCTTTTTACAGAAGATGATACATAATCCAACTCTTGGTCATCGTCGATGTATACCGATGTTTCATGATCTGTGGTGAACTCCTGAGGGGGATCCTTCCAAAGCACTCTGTGTTGTTTTTGTTTAAGGCGAATGCTTTTGTTGATGACGATTTTTTTTAACCAAGCCCCAAAAGTGACTTCACCCCTGAATTGATCTAGTGAATTGAATGCGCTGAGCATAGATTCTTGAACGGCATCTTCCGCCTCGTCGGTTTGTCCAATAATTTTAAATGCCACTCGATACATCGCCGAGGCATACTGATCATAAAGCGCCATCTGGGCTTTTGGATCTGCGGCTTTACACCGGTTGATTAATTGATCTAAACTGGGTTTACTGAGCACAACATTCAATTCACTACAAGGACTCAGTAAATGTACATTTGTTACACAGATTTTTTATGTGGCATAAGAATTGCCTTTATAGAATCGTTAAACGGACGTAAGATCAGCTAGTGTGCACATTTCTAGCTGATTGTGTGGTTGATATTTCGCTATTAACGGGGTAGGCCTAGTTCGTACACATGACATTTTGACGCAAATTGCATATGGCAAAAACAAATTTTTTACACATGGACAGTATGTCACTTCAACATTTAGAGGATGAGGCGGATTTAATTCCCTTGATGACTCCTGAGGATGAAGAGGAGATTAATAACGAACCTCTACCTATTTCTCTGCCGATATTACCTTTGAGAAATACCGTTTTGTTTCCCGGTGTGGTGGTACCCATCACAGCAGGTAGGGATAAGTCCATTCAATTGATCAATGAGGCCAACGCGGGAAACAAGGTGATCGGCGTGGTGGCTCAACGAAATCCAGATGTGGAAAACCCAACACCGGAGCACTTGTTTCAAACAGGAACTGTAGCGCGGATACTTCGGGTGTTGAAGATGCCTGATGGAAACACAACGGTCATTATTCAGGGCAAAAAACCCTTTGAAATTGCCCAGTATACCCAAGAGGAACCCTATTTAAAAGCAGATATCAAACCCACTGGTTGGGTAAAACCTGAAACTGGGGATCCTGAGTTTTCGGCTATTGTGGAGTCGATTAAAGACTTGGCCTACAAGATTATTAAAAACAACCCCAATTTACCTAGCGAAGCCTCATTTGCCATAAAAAACATCGAGAGCAATGCTTTTTTGGTCCATTTTGTCAGTGCTAATCTCAGTATAGACGTCGCTCAAAAGCAAGCTTTGCTTGAAATGACCGACCTTAAAGCCCGCGCCATGGCCGTGTTGGGGTATATGGATGTTGAGCTGCAGAAACTTCAGTTGAAAAACGACATCCAGTCTAAAGTGCGCAACGATCTAGATCAACAGCAGCGAGAGTATTTTCTGCATCAGCAGATGAAAACCATACAAGAGGAATTGGGTGGGATCTCCTATGAAGAAGAGGTCAATGAGATGGTGGAGCAGTCAAAAAACAAATTGTGGGACGAGAAAACTGCCAAACATTTTGAAAAAGAGCTGCAGAAGTTGCAGCGAATGAATCCCCAAGTGGCGGAGTACGGCATTCAAAGAAATTATTTAGAATTAATGCTGGAATTGCCTTGGAATCAGTTTTCAACAGATTCCTTTGATTTAAAAAAGGCTCAGAAAATTCTTGATCGCGATCATTTCGGTCTGTCAGACGTAAAAAAGCGCATCATAGAGCACCTAGCGGTACTCAAATTGCGCAATGATATGAAATCCCCCATTTTGTGCTTGTATGGACCTCCTGGAGTAGGGAAAACCTCTTTGGGTCGTTCGATAGCCGAAGCTTTGGGTCGTTCCTATGTGCGTATGTCCCTAGGAGGTCTGAGAGATGAGGCGGAAATTCGAGGTCACCGCAAAACGTATATCGGGGCCATGCCTGGTCGTATTGTACAAAACATGAAAAAAGCGGAAACCTCAAATCCGGTTTTTGTGTTGGATGAAATTGATAAATTGTCTCAAGGTTTTCAGGGGGATCCATCTTCTGCGCTTTTGGAGGTATTGGACCCAGAACAGAACAATGCCTTCTATGATAATTTCCTCGAACTAGGCTATGACTTATCTCGGGTGTTATTTGTCGCTACTGCCAACAATTTATCCAATATCCAACCGGCTTTGTTGGATCGGATGGAATTAATTCCAGTAAGCGGCTACACTCAGGAAGAGAAAGTGCAAATCGCCAAAAAACACTTGCTGCCCAAGCAGTTAAAAGAACACGGTTTAAAGCCAGCTGACCTCAAAGTTTCCGCCAGTTCGCTGCAAAAAATCATCGGCGGATACACCCGAGAATCAGGTGTGCGCCAACTGGAAAAGCAATTAGCTAAAGTAGTGCGCCATGCGGCGAAAAGCATTGCAATGGAGGAATCTTATGAGATTAATCCAGACCCTCAAAGGATAGAGTCCATTTTAGGGGTGCCCAGAATGGAGAGAGACAGGTATGAAAACAACGATATTGCCGGGGTGGTCACTGGGTTAGCGTGGACCTCAGTGGGGGGTGACATACTGTTTATCGAATCGATATTGTCACCGGGAAAAGGTACCCTAAACATTACAGGAAATTTGGGTAAAGTGATGAAAGAGTCGGCGACAATTGCGCTTGAATACATCAAGGCTCATGCCGACCAATGGAATATTCCTCAGGAGGTTTTTGATAAGTACAATATCCATATTCACGTACCCGAGGGGGCGACACCTAAAGATGGGCCAAGCGCCGGGATCACTATGCTTACCTCGTTAGTTTCGCTGTTTACCCAGCGAAAAGTCAAAGCTAAGCTAGCGATGACGGGAGAAATTACCTTGAGAGGTCGTGTACTGCCTGTGGGCGGTATCAAAGAAAAAATATTGGCCGCTAAGCGTGCAGATATTAAGGAAATTATCCTGTGTGTAGACAATAAAAAAGACATCGCTGAGATAGAGCCTGAATACATCAAGGGATTAACCTTTCACTATGTGCGCGAGATGGGTGAGGTCTTGGACATTGCCGTAACCGCTCAAAAGGTGAAGAATTCAAAAAAAATCGCGTAAGTTTAATCCTATGTCCCGAAAAATCACCATCGCAATTGACGGCTATTCCTCTACGGGAAAGAGCACTATGGCCAAGGCCTTGGCGCAACATCTGGGGTATTTATATGTGGACTCTGGAGCTATGTACCGCGCAGTCACTTGGTGGGCGATGAACAACGGTTGGATTCAGGAGCATTCTATCCATATCGATCAGATGTTGCTCCACCTGCCCGAGCTTTCCTTGGAGTTGACAACTTCTAGCGAGGGCTTTATGGATGTTTGGGTCAATGGGGAAAAAATCACTGAAGCGATTAGATCTATGGACGTGGCTCAAAGAGTCAGCCAAATAGCTTCTATTGCTGAAATCAGACACTTTTTGGTGGCCAAGCAACAACAAATGGGTCGTGAAAAAGGAGTGGTTATGGATGGTCGCGATATTGGGACAGTGGTTTTTCCCGATGCCGAGTTAAAGGTTTTTGTTCAAGCTGATGCGCAAATACGCGCCAAGAGGCGATTTGATGAGTTGAAAGCTAAGGGGCAAATAGTTGATTTTCAAGAGATATTGGCCAATGTCAACGATCGAGATCATCAAGATACTCACCGCGCTGTTTCTCCATTGGTACAAGCAGCAGATGCCCGAGTTTTGGACAACACCCAGATGGGGCGAGCAGAACAATTAGCGCTGTTAATCGATTGGGCTGATCAGGCGATCCATCAATAGGCTTAATTCCCCTTATTTTATTTGTAAATCAATCAATTAATCGTATTTTTGCGCTCCTTTTTGGTGATGATCGAGGGCCATCAAGGACATAAAAAACGACAAAAACCCTTTCAATGCGGTCTTACCCTCGTAACGTATTGGAATACAAAATCATCTTCAAATGACTGAAGAAAACCAAAATCAGGCTGCTCAAGTAGCTGAGACAAAACAAGATCCACAAGCGTTTTTGGATCAATTTAACTGGGATAAATACGAGCAAGGAATTGAGCGTGTTGATGAGGCTAAACTCAAAGAATTTGAGCAATTAGTGTCAAAAAACTTTGTTGACACGGCCGATGAAGAAGTAGTTGTTGGTACGGTTGTTTACCTGACAGAGCGCGAAGCAATTATCGATATCAATGCCAAATCTGAAGGAGTTATTTCCCTAAATGAGTTCCGCTACAATCCAGACCTAAAGGTAGGTGATCAAGTAGAGGTGCTTATTGACATCAGAGAAGATAAGACAGGACAATTAGTATTGTCACACAGAAAAGCAAGAACGATTAAAGCATGGGATCGTGTGAACAAGGCCCATGACGAAGAATTGGTGGTGAATGGTTTTGTGAAGTGCAGAACTAAAGGAGGTATGATCGTTGACGTATTTGGAATTGAGGCGTTCTTGCCAGGATCTCAAATCGACGTGAAGCCTATTAGAGATTACGATCAATACGTAGGTAAAACTATGGAGTTCAAGGTGGTTAAAATCAACCACGAATTCAAAAACGTAGTGGTATCTCACAAAGCGTTGATCGAGGCAGATATCGAAGAACAGAAAAAAGAAATCATCGGACAGCTTGAAAAAGGTCAAGTTCTTGAAGGGGTGGTTAAAAACATCACTTCATACGGTGTGTTTATCGATTTGGGCGGCGTAGATGGATTAATCCACATTACCGACTTGTCGTGGAACAGAATCAACCATCCAAACGAGGTGGTAGAATTAGACCAAAAACTCAACGTGGTTATTTTGGATTTTGACGATAACAAGTCAAGAATTCAATTAGGTCTGAAGCAATTGGAAAAACACCCATGGGAGGCTTTAAGCGAAACCATTCAAGTGGGTGATACGGTTAAAGGTAAAGTGGTTGTTATCGCTGATTACGGTGCGTTCGTTGAGGTAAGTGATGGTGTTGAAGGATTGGTACACGTTTCAGAAATGTCTTGGTCTACCCACTTGAGATCTGCTCAAGATTTCGTTAAGGTAGGTGATGAGGTTACGGCTGTTATCTTGACTTTAGATCGTGAAGATCGCAAAATGTCTTTAGGTATTAAGCAGTTAACCCAAGATCCTTGGACAGATATCACCGCTAAATATCCTGTAGGTTCTACCCACAAAGGAATCGTGCGCAACTTCACCAACTTTGGTGTATTCGTTGAACTAGAAGAGGGGATTGATGGATTAGTGTATATCTCTGATTTATCTTGGACTAAAAAGATCAAACACCCATCTGAATTTGTCGCTGTTGGCGATACACTTGAGGTAGTTGTTCTCGAGTTGGATGTAGAAGGTCGCAAGTTGAGCTTAGGCCACAAACAAACCACTACTAATCCATGGGATAAGTACGAGGATGACTTTGCCTTAGATACAGTTCACAAAGCAATCATTGCTGAAATCGTTGACAAAGGAGCTACTATCCAGTTCAATGAGGACATCCTGGCCTTTGTACCCCAAAGACATTTGGAGAAAGAAGATGGTTCTAAATTGAACAAAGGAGATGAGGCAGAGTTCAAGATTATTGAATTCAACAAAGACTTCAAACGAGTAGTGGCTAGCCATACTGCCTTGTTTAAAGAGGAAGAAAAACGCGCTGTAAAAGCAGCAGTTAAAAAACAAGCAGCAAAAGCTGATGAGGCTAAGCCTACCATCGGTGATGCTAACGAAGCACTCCAAGCTTTGAAAGATAAAATGGATGGAAAAGCGTAAGCTTTGCCTGATTCAATGCAAAAGCCTGTCTGTGTGACAGGCTTTTTTTATGGAGTGAAATAAAATGTGTAGTTTTGTCTACCGAGGAATGACAAGTATTATGGGACAAAAAATCCTTTTATCCGCACAAGAGATTCACATCATCCTGCATCGCTTGGCTTGTCAATTGTTAGAAAACCACCTGCATTTTAAAGATACTGTCCTGATTGGCTTACAGCCACGGGGTACTGCGTTAGCTCAAAGATTGGTCAAAATACTCAAAGAAGATTATCAACAAGAAGTCTCCTTAGGGTTTCTAGATATTACCTTTTTTCGCGACGATTTTAGAAGAAGTGATAAAACTCTGACAGCAAACAAGACAGATATTCCCTTTTTAATCGATGACAAGAAGGTGGTCTTGATCGATGATGTGTTGTTTACCGGAAGGAGCATCAGGGCGGCGCTGACCGCGTTACAGTCCTTTGGCAGACCGGATAAAATTGAATTGTTAACCTTGATCGATAGACGATTCAGCAGGCATTTGCCGATTCAACCTGAGTATAGGGGGAGACAAGTAGATGTAATTAATCACGAAAAAGTAAAAGTAATGTGGGCGGAAACCGACGGTCAAGACGCCATTTACATTGTCAACGAACCATAAGCACATGAGTGAGTTAAGTGTACCGCACTTATTGGGAATTAAGTACCTCAAGCCAGCCGATATTCAGCTTATTTTTGAGACGGCGGATCATTTTAAAGAAGTGATTAATCGCTCGATTAAAAAGGTTCCTTCTTTACGGGATATCACGATAGCCAATATCTTTTTTGAGAACAGTACCCGTACGCGATTGTCTTTTGAGTTAGCACAAAAAAGACTCTCCGCAGATGTGATCAATTTTTCCGCCGCTCAATCTTCAGTAAAGAAGGGGGAAACTCTGATCGATACCGTAAATAACATCCTTTCCATGAAGGTGGATATGGTGGTGATGCGACACCCTAATCCAGGTGCCGGTATCTTTTTGTCGAAACACATCAAAGCATCCATTGTCAATGCGGGCGACGGCGCACATGAGCATCCTACCCAAGCGTTACTGGACTCTTTTTCAATCAGAGAGCGACTTGGTGAAGTAGGAGGCAAGAAGGTAGTTATTGTCGGGGATATTCTCCATTCAAGGGTAGCATTGTCCAATATTTACGCCCTGCAAATGCAAGGTGCAGAAGTAGCAGTATGTGGACCCAAAACACTGATTCCTAAGCATATAGAGTCTTTGGGAGTGCGGGTGGAGCTCGATTTAGATAAAGCGTTGGCCTGGTGTGATGTAGCCAATATGCTTCGGGTGCAAAATGAACGTATGGACATGAGCTATTTTCCAAATACTCGAGAATACACCATGTTATACGGCTTGAACAAACAGCGACTTGATCGAATTAATAAAGAACTAGTGATTATGCACCCTGGCCCGATTAATCGAGGTGTGGAAATCACTTCTGATGTGGCTGATTCTGAGCACTCGATTATTTTAAATCAAGTAGAAAATGGTGTAGCCATCCGAATGGCGGTCATTTATTTGTTGGCTTCAAAAATCAAATAAACGTGGAAGTAAGTTCCTATAAAGATTGTTTGCTTTGGATTCAAAATGAATCACCTGACTCCATGTGGGTCTTTTTGAGGGATCATTGGGATGAAGCGGCTACTTCTGATTTGATTATTCTATTAAGCGATCCTGGAACTCCGATAAACGAGTTTGTTTCCTGGTCTACGAAACACCGTGCCCGCGGTTTTTCATTGGTGCTTGCTGGCTCTTTTCTTCACTTTGATGATTTAGAAGCATTGGAGATAAGCGCTGCCCCAACACTTCAAGAAGCTTATGACCTTATTGAAATGGAGCGTATTGAAAGGGATTTAGGATTTTGAAAGTCACCATTTTAGGTTGTCATGCCGCGACTCCAAGAACCCTAACCAGTCCTACTGCTCAAGTTGTTTCGTCGGGAAAGCACGTGATGCTTGTCGATTGCGGCGAAGGCACACAGTCACAACTAAGGAGGTATAAAATTCGTTTTCAAGACATCCAACACATCTTTATTTCTCACCTTCACGGGGATCATTTTTTCGGTTTACCGGGTTTAATAGCCACCTTTAGATTGCTTGGCCGCCATCACGCGTTGCATGTATATGGTCCCATAGGCATGAAAGAGGCGGTCATGGGTATGCTCCTGGCAGGTCAAACACATATTGATTATCCTTTGTTTTTTCACGAGGTGGATACCCAGTCCCCTCAGGTCTTGTTTGAGGATCAAGGGTTGGTTGTTCGCTCGTTTCCACTTAATCACCGAGTTCCTACCCAAGGATTTTTGTTCGAGCAAAAGCCGGGCCTCAGACACATACGCCGATCGATGATTCCGGATCAGTGGCCTAAGTATGCGTACGATTTACTGAAAAGTGGAAGAGATTACATCGATGAACAAGGACATTGCTTTAGCTCATCTGAATATACGAAACCCGGATTACCCACCAAGAGGTATGCCTTTTGTAGTGACACTCAATTTGACGCTAAAATTGCACCCTATATCCAAGGGGCTAATCTGCTCTACCACGAAAGCACTTTTTTAAATACAGAAAAATCACTGGCCAAAAAAACAGGACACTCCACAGCGGAACAAGCAGGGATGATGGCTGCATTGGCGGGAGTGGAAACATTGATATTGGGGCATTTCTCCACGAGGTACCCCTCCACCGAACCATTTATCACTGAGGCAAATCTCCATTTTAATCGGGTTGTTTGTGCCCATGAGGGTATGGAGCTTTCCCTGTGAAGCCCCTTTTTTTAACACAGTCTTAAAGCGTACATTTGTACAACAAATTATTTTTGTTTCATGGAAAAAGACCTCGGCCATTACCGTAAATCTTATGAGCAAGGCTCACTTGATGAATCTCAATTGGACGATAACCCCATGGGGCTTTTTCATCGCTGGTTTCACCAAGCAGATGAGCATCCTGGAGCACAAGAAACCAATGCGATGAGCTTAAGCACTATAGGGCAAGATGGATTTCCTAAAACCAGGGTAGTGTTGCTCAAAAAGTTTGATGAATACGGTTTTGTGTTTTACACTAACTATTTGAGTGAAAAAGGCCTAGCACTGGCTCATAATCCCAAAGTTTGTCTATCCTTCCATTGGCATGCTTTGGAACGGCAAGTGATCATTAAGGGTGTGGCACAAAAAATTGATCCGAATACTTCAGATGTATACTTTGACAGTAGACCCTTGGGCAGTAGATTGGGCGCTATGGTATCACCGCAGAGTCAAGTGATCAGCAGCCGGGATGTACTCGAGAAGGAGCTTGCTGAACTGGAAAAACAATACACCCACCAAGAACCAAAAAGACCCGATCATTGGGGCGGATATTTGGTGACACCACATGAATTAGAATTTTGGCAAGGAAGACCCAATAGACTTCACGACCGGATACGATACCGGTTGGTCGAGGAAATTGATTGGGTTTACGAACGGCTTGCTCCATAAAAAGAACCTATGAGTACAGAAAACAGATATGTAAATAGGGAGCTAAGCTGGCTCAGGTTTAACGAACGTGTACTTCAAGAATGTGCCGATGTCACCGTACCCTTAATTGAACGTTTGCGTTTTTTGGGTATTTTCTCCAACAACTTGGATGAGTTTTTCAGGGTGCGTTATGCCACGGTGAAGCGCATTGTTGACGCCGGAGCAAAGCTGATCAATCCGCTAGGACTTAGCGATCCAAAAGCCTTACTCGATGAAATCACTTCGATTGTTATCGATCAACAACAGCGGTCCTTGGATATTTTAAAGGCTATTGAGAAAGAGTTAGAAATCAACGGAATTCATTTAGTTGACGACAAGAATCTGGAGCCTGATCAAGCCCAATTTGTTTCTGAGTATTTTGTGCAGCAGGTGAGTAACGTCTTGATGACGGTCATTCTGCAAGAAAAAACACCGTTTCCCACACTGAAGGACACGGCAGCTTATTTGGTTGTGGAGATTGTATTAAATTCAGTGACCAACAGTATGTTGCCCTTGAGGAGAAAGCCAGAGGTGCGCTATGCGCTGATCGAAATACCTAAAGAGATCGATCGATTTGTGGTTTTGCCCAACAAACACAACAAGCAATGCATCATGATGTTGGATGATGTAATCCGGTGTAATTTGGACAAGATTTTCACCATGTTCTCTCACAAGAAACTCAATGCCTACATGATCAAAATCACGCGTGATGCAGAACTTGATCTGGACAATGATGTCAGTAAAAGCTTTATTGAAAAGTTGTACTCCGGCGTTGAGCACCGAAAAGTGAGTGATCCTGTTCGATTTGTTTATGACAGAAACATTCCCCAGTCCACATTAAAGTTTATCAAAGCAAAAATGCAAATCGAAAACACGGATAGCGTAATTCCTGGTGGCCGATACCACAACAGAAGGGATTATATGGGCTTTCCGAGTTTAGGCCGACATGATTTGCTTTACGAACGCATAGTGCCTTTACCGATTAAAGGCCTGGATATCGAGGGAAGTTTATTTAAACAAATGGCCAAGCGAGATTTTCTGCAATATACTCCTTACCATACCTTCTCCTACATCACTCGTTTACTTAAGGAAGCTGCATTAGATCCACAAGTTCAGAGTATTTACATCACCGTATATCGTTTATCTCGAAACTCTCAAGTAGCTGCTGCCCTGGTCAATGCGGCTCGAAATGGAAAAAAAGTTACTGTTGTACTTGAACTTCAAGCTCGTTTTGACGAACAAGCCAATATTGAGTATGCAGAACAACTTCAAACTGAAGGAATCAAATTAGTATTCGGAGTGCGCGGTTTGAAAGTTCACAGTAAAATCTGTGTCATCGAGCGATTGGAGCAACAAAAAATTGTTCGTTACGGATTCATCAGTACGGGTAATTTTAATGAGTCTACCGCTAAAATATATACGGATTACACATTATTTACGGCCCACAGACCTATTCTTAAGGAATTGACCAAAGTTTTTGACTTTATTCAAACCCCCTATATGGTGCAAAAGTACAAGCACTTAATTGTTTCGCCTCATTACACCAGGGTTCGTTTTGAAAAGTTAATCGATCAGGAAATAGCTGCAGCAAAGGCAGGTAAACCCGCCTATATCAAAATAAAAATGAACAGTTTTACTTCCTATTACATGGTCGATAAACTGTATGAAGCTAGCCGAGCTGGCGTTCAAATCCAATTGATTGTTCGGGGTATTTGTTGTTTGATTCCAGGAGTACCCGGAATGAGTGAACACATTGAGGCTATAAGTATCGTCGATAAGTTTTTAGAACACCCCCGAATATTTATTTTTGGCAATGAAGGTAATCCTCTAGTGTACATTTCTTCTGCAGATTGGATGACCAGAAACATCGAAAATAGGGTTGAGGTTGGTTGTCCTATCTATGACCCACAAGTGAAGCAGGAGTTGATCGATACTTTTGAAATTTCGTGGAGTGACAATGTAAAAGGCCGTTTACTTATCGACACCCAACAAAGCCCGTATAGGAACAATGGGTCTGCCCCAGTGAGATCCCAGTACGCGCTCTATGAATACTATCAAAAAAAATTAGCTGAATCTTAATTGAGCTCTAAGTCAAGCGTGGATTTAAAGAAATCTAAGTGCGGGTTTTTAGCCCTTAATTTTTCATATTTTTCCTCAGGCGTGTAAGCATATTTTTCCATCAATGCTTCTTTTACGTCTACGCGTAATTGAATTCCGTAGTGATTCAGTTTTTCTTTGAGAAAATCAAGCAAGGGTCCAGAGGCACGCTCGACTTCTTTTTTCATCGTATCGTTAGGCAGTTCAATCTGTATCAGCTGTCCATCGATTAATTTAGGGTCATCTGAGTAAAGCGAAGAGGACAATATCTTTTGGCCAGTTTGGGCTAAATGTTCCGCATATTCGCGCCAATACTTGATTAATAACTCTTGGCTAAATGCTTCTTGAGGCCCCTCTTTTTTGGTAGCTAGTTCAGCTTTTTGAGCCGCTTTTCGTTCCTTTTGAGATCGGATACTGGACAGGGAGAAGGCAGAAACTTCACCGCTCGGCCAATCCTTTTTGATCGACAATGGAGTAGCTACCTCAGAAGAAATCAGCGCTTGTGTCTCCATAACTTCTTGGGTCATGGCATCGTTGGACTCCGCAACTAATTCTGTTTGTGGCTCACTGCTTTCCAGAATAAAATCCACCTTTAAGCTGGTTTTTTCCGAAGTAGGGATGCGATTTTTAAACAGTGCTGCGGGTAATATACCTATCCGTTCGTCTAGGTCATTTTTTTTTTCTCCCTGGTGTAGGGAGGCAATTTTCATCAAACAAAGTTCTACAGAGAGTCGTTTGTTGTTGGCTGCTTTGTATTGAAAATCACATTGTTGGGCTAGATCGATGGCTGTTCGTAGCACATCTGCGTCACTGAGTGCCGCTTGCTCCATCATTTTGGCTTTAGCGTGATCACTCATTTCTAATAAAACACCAGTTTGGCTGTATAGAGCCATCATGAGGTCTCTGAAATGAGCGGCAAGGCCAGCAATAAAGTATTGTGCATCAAAACCTTTGGCAAGCACTTGATCAAGTTCTAAAAGTACTTGAGGAATATCTCCTTTCCACAAAGATTCAGTGATCTTTAAGTAGGTGGCATAGTCCAATACGTTCAGGTGTTCAGCAACCATCTCTTTGGTCATGTTGACCCCGGCAAAACTGACCATTCTGTCAAAAATAGACAAGGCATCACGCATCGCTCCATCCGCTTTGAGTGCCATCAGGTGTAAAGCGTCTTCATCAGCATTTATTTCCTGTTGTTTGGCGATGTACTTGAGGTAATTAACCGTATCGGAAACTGTAATACGCTTAAAATCAAATATTTGACATCTTGAAAGAATGGTAGGTATGATCTTGTGTTTCTCGGTAGTGGCTAAAATAAATACCGCGTGTTTTGGGGGTTCTTCAAGTGTTTTTAAAAAGGCATTGAATGCACTTGAAGACAACATATGAACCTCATCGATAATATATACCTTAAACTTTCCTTGTTGTGGCGGTATACGTACCTGATCGATTAGATTTCTGATATCGTCAACAGAGTTATTCGAGGCGGCATCTAATTCAAAAATATTAAAAGCAAAGTCTTCACTAGGGTGATCGCTATCTGCTTCATTAATCCTTTTAGCGAGAATACGAGCACAGGTAGTTTTTCCTACGCCCCTAGGTCCACAAAACAACAAGGCTTGTGCTAGATGGTTTTGTGCAATAGCGTTTTCTAGTGTTTGGGTAATAGACTGTTGTCCCACTACATCTTCAAATGTTTGGGGTCTATATTTACGCGCTGATACCAGAAATGGCTCCATGAGGCAAATATAGAAAATACCTTAGCTGTGCTCTAAATGTAGGCAGCAGATAAATAGCTTACTTATCAACAATGACGTGTCAAATATGCCTATTTTTGCACCGCAGGCCACCTTATCGCTCCTTAGGGAGAGGAAAGTCCGGGCACCACAGTGTAGTATAGCGGGTAACGCCCGTCCGTCGAAAGGCGAGGACAAGTGCAACAGAAAGGATGTACAGGTAATGCTGTAGTGAAATCAGGTAAACTCTATACGGTGCAACGCCATGTATACCAACGTTTGAGGGCTACACGTTCGAGTTGGAGGGTAGGCGGATAGAACCTTGAAGCAATTTAAGGTCTAGATCAATGATAAGGCGTCTTTGGATGTACAGAACCCGGCTTACGGCCTGCTTTTTTTATTCTATTTCTTGTTCAAGAGCAAAAAATCCAAACACACTACTTCCATAAGTTCTAGCATCCACAAAGTGGGGTAAGTGACTTAGGTTTTTATGTTTTTCGTACTCTAGTACAAATAGTCCACCAGGTACGAGTAACTCCCGTTCGAAGATTACTGCGTGCAATGCTGTCAGCGAATCTGTTGAATCGGCATAAGGTGGATCAGCAAAAATAAATCCAAATTTTTGTGGAGTCTTTGATAGGTATTCAACAACATCGGTTCTAACAGCACTGATATTCATGTCCAGTTGACTAGCGGTTTTTTGAATAAATTGGACACAACCAGGAAATGAATCAACCGCTGTAATATTAGGGCAGCCTCTTGAGGCCAGTTCATAGCTGATGTTTCCCGTCCCCGCATATAAATCAAGTGCGATGGTATCCTGGAGGTAAAGTTGATTGGCCAGACGATTAAACAACGCTTCCTTGGCCATATCAGTCGTTGGTCGAACAGGTAGATTTTTTGGGGCTACTATTCTTCTTCCTTTGTGTTTTCCAGATACAATTCTCAAAATAGAGCAGTTAATGTCAGTGGATCGATTGCTTTTGGGTCAAGGTGTTCGGCAAATTGGTAGGCATGTTCCACAGTACAATTATTTATTTCGCCCAAATGATCAATCATGCGCAACCAGTACGGATGCCCTTCACTGAGCGAACCAGAGGCGATAAATTGTGTTTTATGAATGTCTATTTGAACTTGCTCTCCCACAAAAAGAAGGTAATACATGAAGTCTTCCTGGGTAAATACCTTAAACACATTGACCAAAACTATTTTTTTTCCTCGAAACACCATGATCGTCATCAATTGACCTTGGAGGTGAATCAGTAGGGTAGATTCGCTGGTGTCCAACAAACCTGGTCGAAGCGTTTTAAATAAAAGTTCTGTATGATGGTGGTATTCAAAGGATCCGAATCGATCAAAAATCAAATTGTTGGCATTGGCAAAGGGAACATACACTACCTGGATATCCCATGGTTGTATCAGGTCGTGACTCAAGGTGTCATTGGCCAATAAAGCTGTATTGTATTTAACGTAACTATTGAGGTATTGTGGGTCAAACAATGATTGAGGGACGAGGCCAAATAAATGATTGGTATGTACCACTTGTATGGCTTGGTAGGTGTACTTGTCGATTTGGTGATCTCCAATAAACTGGCTGAGCTTAATTCCTAAGTCCTGAGTGTCGATTTCCCATCCAAAATCTAGGTGTTCATATCGGGTAACCTCTTGATGATATGGGTCAAGGGTACAAAAAGAAAGTCCATTCAAACTCAATTGAATGGACAGTTTCAAATCAAGATGTTCCTTGCTTTCGATAACTTAATTATTTTTCTTTTTGTCATAGATCGGAGGCCAGTTTCCACTGGTACTCACATCATCTAAAGAACCAACTTTAATGGCGGTTCCATTGATTTGCTCTACGCTTAAGGCCGCATTTTCTTTGGCTACTAAATCCTCAGGTTGGTCGAAAAGAACCACATTTTTTTCAACAGAAACCAAAAATACAGGAGCGCGATATCCTCCTTTTTCAATGACTTTAGCCTCCAATTTAAATTCCTCTCCGTTTTGTCCAAAAGGAACTTTCATCATGTTTTTGTATCGATCAGATCCTTTAAACAAGGAATCCTTTACAGATACAGTACCTAGTGTATCGATAATACGCACCTCTTTTAAAACGGATATTCCATACGCTTTGTCAAAAGCCGTGTAGGAGGAGTCTCTTTGTTGCGTGATGGTGTAATTTCCAGTTTCTACAAACGCAATGAGTGATTTGAAATCAGAAGCGTATTTGTTGTTGACTGTTTTGTAGGCTTCTTGAGCGTTGCGAATGTCTTTAAGCGTATTGATAACAGCGGAAAAGCGTTCTTGTTTCACCTTCTCGAACTCGATGGGTGCGTTTACCGAAAGATAAATCTGGTAAGAAAAGAAGATGGCAAGCGCCCAAAGAAAGAGTTTTAATGCGGTTTTCATTCGTGTGGTCGTTATTTTTTACGTTAAGTGATGAAAACAAAACTACAATTTTTTTTTAATCACAAATGGATTTGGGCCACAAAAATCCTCATTATATTTGGGGGCTATGCCAACGTTAACCTCCTCGGATTTTTATAGAAAATTCAACGAATTTTTCCCATTTACTCCCACAGCACCTCAATCAGAAGCCCTTAAAGGTATCGCTGATTTCGTGTCCGATTTAACCAGTCCAGGGGTGTTTGTACTCAAAGGGTATGCGGGTACGGGGAAGACCACTTTATTGGCAGGTTTGGTTGAAGTGCTGAATCAGGCGGGTATCAAGGTGGTATTGATGGCACCTACAGGTAGAGCAGCCAAGGTAATGTCACTCAAGGCGGGTGTATCAGCTAATACTATTCACAAGAAAATTTACTACCCAAAAAAACAATCAAACGGTAGTATGCAGTTTACATTAGCTCCTAACAAGCATACACACACGCTCTTTGTCGTGGATGAGGCTTCCATGATCTCTACGCAAAACGCTGATGGCGCCCTCTTTCAAAATGGCTCACTTTTAGATGACCTAATGCAGTTTGTCGCTCAAGGAAAATCATGCAAGTTGATGTTGGTAGGCGACCATGCACAATTACCTCCCGTAGGGCAAGTTTTAAGTCCAGCACTGGATACGGAGGTGATCGATCGTTTTGGTTTTGGTTCGGTAAACGAGGTCTTATTGGACCAAGTGGTCAGGCAAGCAGCCCAATCTGGGATATTGAGCAATGCCACTTCGCTCAGAGCAGCCATTGCTGATCAGCAACTCCCATCATTCATTTTTGATTTAGCAGGAAAAAAAGATATTGTTCGTTTGATGGAAGGTCAAGAAATTTTGGAGGCTATTGAAGAAGCGTATAGTCAATCCGGAACGGACAATGTTTGTTTTATTGTACAAGCCAACAAAAGAGCCAATTTATACAATCAAAGTATTCGGAGTCGTATTCTATTTCACGAGCACGATTTGTGTGCTGGCGATCAGTTGATGGTGGTGAAAAATAACTACTTCTGGCTACCAGCATCCTCCGAAGCCGGATTTATAGCCAATGGAGACATAATATCGATACTCCAGATATACAGGTTTAAGGAACTTTATGGATTTAAGTTTGCTGAAGTAAAAGTACAGATGATCGATTATCCAAATCAACCTCCCTTTGATACGGTATTGCTCTTGGATGTGTTGGATCTTCCAGGACCAGCACTGCCTTATGAACTGGCCAATCAATTATATCAAGAAGTACAAAAAGATTACGCAGATACAGCGAGCAGTTATCGAAGGTTGCTCCAAATTAAAAACAATCCCTTTTTCAATGCGCTACAGGTTAAGTTCTCTTATGCCATAACATGTCACAAAGCACAAGGAGGACAATGGGATACGGTATTTATCGAGCAGCCTTATCTGCCGGATGGATTAACGGTTGAATCGATGCGGTGGTTGTACACAGCCATGACACGGGCCAAGAAAAAGCTGTATTTAATCGGTTTTGACAAAACATTCTTCGATTAAATCAAAAGTATATATTTGCCTTATGATCACCACAGCACTCATTCCAGCACGTTATGCATCCACTCGATTACCCGCCAAGCTCATGCTTGATTTGGGTGGAGCACCTGTGATTGTGCGCACTTACCAAGCGGTCTTGGCTACGGGTTTATTTGACGAGGTTTACGTGGTGACTGATCACTCCGACATCGCACATGCGATAGAATCTGTCGGGGGTAAAGTGTTGATCAGCACTGAATCCTACGACTGTGGTAGCGATCGGATTGCAGCAGCAGCAGGATCCCTTGATGCAGACATCATACTCAATGTACAAGGAGATGAACCGTTTATTGACCGTGAAAGCTTGTCTGCTTTAATGGATGTTTTTAGAAATGATACCGCTTCACACATTGATGTAGCCTCACTGATGTTTGTCATTGATCAACCTCAGGACATCAACAACCCGAATCACGTGAAAGTCATTGTTGACCAAAACAATCATGCTCTTTATTTCTCGAGAGCACCGATTCCCTATGTGCGTGAAGCTGATGACCGAGCTGTTTACTACCAACATAAAGGGGTGTACGCATTTAGAAAAAGCGCCCTGTGTGCATTTCCTAGGTTAACTATGGGGCCCTTGGAAAAAGCTGAAAAAATTGAAGCAATTCGTTTTTTGGAATCTGGAAGAAAAATTAAAATGGTGGAAACAAAGATCGCCAGTATCGGTATCGACACCCAACAAGACATTGAAAAAGCAAGAGCACTATGGGCATTGACTTAAGTCAAATAACGGCTATTGGTTTTGATGCAGATGATACTCTATGGGTTAATGAAACCTATTTTAGGAAGACCGAGGAGGCTTTTGGCCTCATGCTATCCGGGTATGAAACACCTAATCAAATCGACCAGCTTCTGTTTTTAAAGGAGATGGAAAACTTGCCTAAATACGGTTATGGAATCAAGGGATTTGTCTTGTCTATGATAGAGTGTGCCTTGGAAGTATCACAAGGTAAGGTAACTCACAGCCAGCTTAATCAAATACTTCAATGGGGAAAGGACATGATTGAACACCCCGTAGAACTTTTGCCCGGAGTACCAGAAGTATTGGAAAAGCTTTCCAAAACTCATCGGTTATTAGTGTTGACAAAAGGTGATTTATTGGATCAAGAGCGCAAACTAGAGCGTTCAGGCTTAGATCCATTTTTTCATCATGTGGAAGTGCTCAGCGACAAGCAGCCCATCAACTACAAACGATTGTTAGATCATTTGGACATTGATCCGAAAAACTTTTTGATGGTGGGAAATTCCATTAAATCGGATATCTTACCCGTGCTGCAAATCGGGGCTCAAGCCATCCATATCCCTTTTCATACCACTTGGCAACACGAAATTGTCAGTCCCAGCGCGGATGATACCTTCATTACGATGGATCAGATGTTGGATTTACTCACTTTAATCAAGTAATCATGCGATCTGTAAGCCGATTTATCCTTTTGACTGTATTGGGCTGGCGCATCAGGGGAACCTTTGAGCCTATAGATCAATGTGTGGTTATTGCAGCTCCACATACCAGCAATTGGGATTTTCCCTTAGGGCTATTGACACGCAAGATTATTGGCTTGGAAATTAATTACATCGGTAAAAAGAGTTTATTTAAACCTCTTTGGGGTTGGTTTTTCCGCTGGACTGGTGGAGCCCCGGTGGAACGCGAAAAAAACTCTGATGCTGTAGCCGCTATTGTTTCTTTATTTCAAAAGAAAAAAGTATTTAGATTGGCCTTGGCTCCAGAGGGAACTCGGAAAAAAGTGGAGCGATGGAGAACTGGTTTTTACCACATTGCCCTGGGGGCTCATGTTCCTCTATTGATGATCGCCATGGACTATGCCAAAAAAGAAGTCCGCATCAGTGAACCACTTTGGTTAGTGGGTGAACCCAATGCGGACTTTGCTAAAATTGAACAGTTTTTTAAGGGGGCGCAAGGTAAAATTCCTGCCTACACCTCGTTAAATATTCACTAGCTATTCAGATTCTTCCATGGTGTGGTACACGTTTTGAACGTCGTCATCCTCTTCAATGCGTTCCAATAATTTTTCAACGTCCGCCATCTGCTCCTCGGTCAATTTTTTAGTGACTTGAGGGATGCGTTCAAAGCCTGAAGAAAGTATGGTGAATCCTCTTGACTCTAATTCTTTTTGCAAGGTTCCGAATTGTTCAAATGGAGCGTAGATCACAATGCCATCTTCATCTAAAAACACTTCTTCGCATCCGAAATCAATCAGGTCTAATTCGAGTTCTTCCACATCTAAACCGTCAGCCTGGATTCTAAAGTTGCACGTGTGGTCAAACATAAACTCTACGGAGCCAGAGGTGCCCAGGCTGCCGTTGCATTTATTGAAGTAGGATCGGATATTGGCGACAGTTCTTGTGTTGTTATCTGTGGCTGTCTCAATTAGAATAGCAAGTCCATGAGGAGCATATCCTTCAAATAATACCTCTTTATAGTCTCCTTGTGATTTATCGCTCGCTTTTTTTATGGCGCGTTCCACATTCTCTTTCGGCATATTCACCGATTTGGCATTCTGGATAACTGCCCTTAATCGGCTGTTGCTGTCCGGATCTGGTCCTCCTTCTTTGACAGCCATAACGATGTCTTTGCCTATTCTGGTGAATGCTTTGGACATAGCCGCCCATCGCTTCATTTTTCTAGCCTTTCTAAATTCAAACGCTCTTCCCATGATTGTGTGATGTAATAGGGGGTAAAATTAAGTATTTTTCCTAGTTTATGCAGCACCTCCAGGAATGGAGACGCAGTGTTCAATGCGCTCAGCTAGCGCAAAATCATTTAAAGTCACCGCTTTCACGCTAGGTGTTTGAATACTGACCAATAGGGTGTTAAATGTGTTTGTCCATTTGGGATAATGCCCCATTTTTTCACATTCAAAAGCTATGCGAGTCATCGCAGAGAACGCTTCTTTAAAATCGGCAAACTGAAAACTGCTCATCAAACAATTTTCTTTGTGCCCCCAATGTGGTAAGTGCTTTAGGTTTTCTTGTATTTCTTGTTCTGTAAGTGCTTTCATTGGGGTAATTTAGGCTTTATAAAAGGGTAGTTTAACGATTTCAGCAGGTATTTGTTTGTCTCGGATACGCACAAAGATGGTGGTACCCAGTGAGCAGTATGCTCGGTCCAGGTACCCCATACCGATACCCTCCGACAAACTAGGGGACATGGTTCCTGAAGTCACCACGCCAATGGCCTGACCAGCTTGATTTTCCAGGATATAGTCATGTCGCGGAATTCCGCGATCCAATAATTTAAACCCAACTAGTTTTTGCTCACTACCGGATTCTTTCTCTGCTAGTAATGATTGGCTGTTGATAAATGGTTTAGTGAATTTGGTGATCCATCCCAATCCAGCACTGATTGGAGAAGTATGGTCATTGATATCGTTGCCGTACAAGCAATAGCCCATTTCTAGCCTGAGAGTGTCTCTTGCCGCCAAGCCAATAGGTTGGATGCCCCATGAGGAACCAGATTGCAAAACTGCGTCCCATAATGCTGCGGCCTGATTTTTGGGTACATAGAGTTCAAACCCTCCAGCACCCGTGTATCCCGTAGCTGAAATCAATAGGTTGTCGATTCCAGCTAAGGTTCCGTGTGTAAAGTGATAGTAGGGGATTTCACCCAGTGATACTTCGGTTAGCGGTTGAAGTGTTTTCTGGGCCAAGGGCCCTTGAACGGCTAAAAGTGCAAAATCGTCAGATAAATTTTGGAGTAAAGCACCGAATGCCTTGTTCTCCTTTTCGAGGTGGGCAAAATCCTTGTCTATGTTGGAGGCATTGACCACCAAAAAATAGTCCTCCTCTGCGATTTGATAGATAATTAAGTCATCGACAATTCCCCCGGTATGATTGGGAAAACAACTGTATTGCGCTTTACCTGGCTTGAGTTGTTCTAAATCATTGGATGTTGTCCATTGAAGTAATGCTTTAGCTTGAGGTCCTTTTACCGTAAACTGGCCCATGTGAGACACATCGAATACACCCACTTGTTGGCGCACACACTGGTGTTCTAGATTAATGCCCGCATAGGATACCGGCATTTCAAAACCTGCAAAAGGCACCATTTTGGCCCCCAGTGCGAGGTGTTTATCATAAAGAGGAGTTCTTTTCATCGAGCTAAATATTTGCCCAAAAATAAGGTATTCCCCAAGAATTTTAAGATTTACTAAGTGCTTAATTATTGTTTTTGCATTAATACCTCTTTCAATTCAGCATAGTTTTTGATGACAGTAGATTTTTTCTCTGAATGCATTAAGCGCTGTAATCCATCAGGAAGTTCAGGGGAGAATCCCAAGGCTTCGGTAACAACTTCTGTAAACTTAATCGGATGAGCGGTTTCTAAAAACACCCCAAAGTGGTTCGGTTTTTCTTGAAGATAGCGCTCAAGTCCAAGGAAACCAATAGCGCCATGAGGGTCAGCCATGTAGTGGTATTGATCGTACATCCTTTGCATGGCATCCATGGTCTGAACATCTGTAAATGAAAAACTGCTGATATGGTTTCTTAATTTTTGGAGGTCGTTGTTATGCAAGGCTTCAATGCGGATCCAATTGCTGGGATGGGCCACATCCATGGCATTAGATCTTGTCGCCACGGATTTTCTGTCAGTCCATACTCCAGAGTTTAGGTAATCGGGGACAGTTTTGTTGCTGTTTGTCGCCGCGATAAAGTGGGCCACGTCTAGGCCTAATTTTTGGGCCACAAAACCAGCACATAGGTTGCCAAAGTTTCCGGAGGGAACACTGATCACCCATGGGTTATCCGCAGATTTTTTTTGTTGAAGGGCCACAAAATAATACAACATCTGGGGTAGCCAACGCGCTACGTTAATCGAGTTAGCGGAGGTTAATTTGCGCGTAGATCTCACTTGTTGATCGACAAAAGCGGTTTTCACCATTTCTTGACAATCATCAAATGAACCGAGCACTTCAATAGCTTTTATATTTTGGCCCAGCGCGGTAAGTTGTTTTTCTTGTAAAGGGCTTACTTTTCCACTGGGGTATAGTATCACCACTTCCACGCCGGACACACCCAAAAATCCGTCCGCTACTGCACCCCCAGTATCTCCAGAAGTCGCTACTAATACCGTTGTTTTTTCACCGTTTTGTGCGGAAAAATACCCCAAACAACGCGCCATAAATCGGGCACCAACATCTTTAAAAGCCAGTGTCGGCCCGTGAAATAATTCTAATACACCTATATGGTCATCTAGCCGTATTACCGGAAGGTCAAAGTCTATGGCTGAAAAAGCAATCTCCGCGAGTGTGTCTTTATCTATGTCGTTCCCAACAAAATGTTTCATCACTTCAAATCCCAATTCTTTTTTGTCCATAGTGGCATATTCAGACCAAAAAGATTTGCCTAATACAGGTATATGATCCGGAAAATACAGACCCCGATCAGGGGCAATTCCTGTAGTGGCAGCCTCTTTAAAACTTGCGGTAAGTTTGGGGTTACTCAGACTTTTGTATATCATAACAGAGATGTTAAGCGTGAATCATTTTAATCCCTTGAGTATTGATTTTGGCACAGTGTACTTCAAAATCAATGCCCCATTGTCGGTAGTTTGTCTCCATGGCTTGGGCGATAGATTGCGCTAGGTCTTTACCTTGTGCCAGCGCAAATACCGATGGTCCAGAGCCTGAAATCCCCGCTCCTAAAGCACCAGAGTCTAGGATGGTTTTTTTTAGTTCATCAAAACCAGGGATAAGCAGCGATCTAATAGGCTCTACCACCACGTCGACCAATGATCTGGAGATCAATCCGTAATCATTGGTATATAATCCAGCGATCAATCCACCTAAATTTCCCCATTGTGTAGTTGCTTGACGCAGGCTTAATTGCGTTTTTAAGATACTGCGGGCGTCTTGTGTTTTAATTTCAATTTGGGGATGCAACACAACAGCATACAGATCATCGGGGCAGGGTAGTGCCACTATATCCAAGGGTTCATAGGAACGAATCAAGGTAAATCCCCCAAAGATGCCCGGGGCTACATTATCTGCATGGGGCACACCACTGGCTAGTTTTTCTCCCTCCATGGCAAATGATACCAATTCAAGAGGAGAAAACGGTCTATTCAATAACTCATTTAAACCCCAAACTGCCCCTGAAGCGCTGGCTGCACTCGATCCGATTCCACTTCCTGCCTTGATGTTTTTTTCAATGATTAAACGAAAACCAGGTGGATTCCCCCCTTGGGATTTATAGGCGTTTAACAGACTGAGTCCAGCAACACCAGCCGTGTTTTTGGCGACATCCAATGGAAGGTCTGCACCTTTAATTTCGCTGATTCGCCAACCTGGTTCGTCGGTTACCTCAAGATGCATGACATCACCAACCTGGTCCAGTGCGACACCCAATACATCAAAGCCACAAGAGATATTGGCGATGGTACCTGGGGAAAATAAACTTATCTTTTTCATCTATTCCTGTTTAGCGGCACGTATAATATCTGCAAAAATCCCCGATGCGGTAACTGCTGCGCCCGCACCAGCCCCTTGTATAACCATAGGGCTTGTCGGATAACGCGCTGAATATAAGAGTACTATATTGTCACTGCCCGGCAAGTGATAAAATGGGTGGTCATTAGGGATTACTTCAATACCTACACTCGCTTTTTGCCCGTCGAGAAGTGCGGTGTATTTAAGTTTAGCTCCTTGATTATGCGCATTTTGCCACAATTGATGCATGTTGCTTTCCTCCTTAATCAGTTGTGCATACAGGTCCTGATTGTTTTGTGTAGCCAAAGCTTCAGGAGATAGAAAAGCCTTGTTTTGAATATCACTCATGTCTAATTGAAGTCCAGTTTCCCGAGCCAAAATCAATATTTTACGCATGACATCAACACCGCTTAAATCAATTTTTGGATCTGGCTCCGTATACCCTTTTTCTTGAGCTTGCGCCACCACTGAAGCAAAATCAACCCCTTGATAGTGGTGAAATATAAAATTCAGACTTCCGGACAAAACGGCTTGTATTCGATGAATTCTGTCCCCAGAGGCCACCATATTTTTTATGGTGTCAATAATAGGTAAGCCGGCACCTACATTGGTTTCGTATAAAAATGAAGCTTGGTATTTTTTACAGAGCTCTTGCAATTGCTGGTAATAATCATAAGAGGCGGAGCAAGCTATTTTGTTGCAGGTAACTACAGAAATACTGTTTGAGAGATATATGGGGTAGGAGTTAGCTACTTCAGCGTTGGCTGTATTGTCTACAAAAATTGAATTTCTGAGGTTGAGGCCTATGACCGCTTGAGCAAAACCATCTAGTGAACTAACGGTTCCCTGGGCGAGTAGAGTAGCCCATTGGGATAATTCAATTCCAGATTCATCGAAATACATGGTTTTTGAATTGGCGATACCGACCACCCGTACGTGAAGCTGCAGATGATTTTGTAGGTATTCGCTTTGACTTTCCAATTGTGCCAACAATTGACTCCCCACAGTTCCCACCCCCATGATGAATAAATTGACTTGTTTGGTCTGGGCTTCAAAAAAAGTTTCATGAAGCGCATTAATCGCTTTGGGGACATCCTTTTCAGCGATTACCGCTGAAATATTCCGTTCCGATGATCCTTGGGCGATCACGCGAATATTTACATTATTACGTCCCAGTGTTTGAAACATCTTACCACTCAGTCCTTGGTGGCTTCTCATTTGGTCCCCAACTAAGGCCAATATGGCCATGTCCCTTTCAGGAATGAGTGCGTTAATCATCCCTTGTGTTATCTCGTAACTAAACGCTTCATTGACCACATCAACAGCTTTTTGAGCATCTGCTGAGGCGATAGCAATAGTTATTGAGTGTTCGGATGACGCTTGGGTGATCAAGACCACATTGATCTGAGCCTGTGAAAGCACAGAAAAAAACTTTTGAGAGATCCCTGGAATTCCCACCATACCAGGCCCCTCCAGGGAAACTAGCGCCATATGGGGGATATGGCTGATGCCACGCACTGTTTTTTGTTTGTTACCTCCAGTTGCACTGATTAAGGTTCCAGGGTCTTTTGGGGCAAATGTATTTTTAATGCGCAAGGGTATCCCAACTGCCATAGCTGGCTGAATTGTCGGCGGGTAGAGGACTTTAGCCCCAAAATGCGAAAGCTCCATAGCTTCCTCGTAGGAAATTTCATCAATGGGTCTGGCTGATTTAACCCATTGAGGGTGTGCGGTAAACATCCCGCTGACATCCGTGTATATCAATAACTCGCGAGCGCTTAAACCCGCAGCAACTAATGAGGCTGAGTAATCTGAACCTCCTCTTCCCAAGGTAGTTGTGTGGCCCAGGGCGTCTGCCCCAATAAATCCGCCCATGATTTGGACTTGATGGCCTGAAGCGGCGGCTTGTTGTAGGGCACTATAGGTAGTTGCCGTGTCTACTTGAGCTTTGCCGTGTTTGCTGTTGGTGCGGATCAATAAACGCGCATCCCAATAGGTTAGATCAATACCCAAACTACTTAGGTAAGCAGCCAAAATTTCACTGGATAACAGTTCCCCATAGGCCAAAACTTGATCGCTGAGTCTCGGGGTCGTTTCCCCTATGAGGTAGGCACCTTCTAAAAGCGCATCCAGTTGATTAATACTTTGTTTCATACGGCTGATGACGCCGCTTTGTGTCGATACAGGAATAAGGGATTTTACCGCATCTAGGTGCGTTTTTTCTATTTGATGGATTAAGGTCTGGTAGGTGGCTTCTCGCTTTGAAGCGCTTGTCAATGCATTCACCAATATATCGGTGATGCCCCCCATAGCGGAAACCACCACGGCGATACGCTCTTTTTGAGCATATGATTGAATTATCTGTGCGACTTGACGTATTGCAGACTCGTGGGCAACTGAACTGCCGCCGAATTTAAGAACCAACATGTGAAAAATGGATAAAGATGAATAAATAATAGAATAAGGTCCGAGGAAAATATAGCGTTACCCCCAAGGGGTAGTCATCGGAGCTTTAGTACCTGTAGTCAAGGTATTTGTAGGAAAGGTGAACACGCCGGAAAAGGCCATAACACAAATGTATATGGCCCAAATGTAATTAAAATCACACTGGGGTATCTAAACTAACCGATTTTTTGTGAATATGTAAAAAACCAACATCAAAAGTTAGACAACCCTTAATGCTAAGGGTTGAAAACCAAGAATTAAGTAGTTACACGGTGGTTGTTCCTTTTTCTATACGTACGTTTAATTCTGCGTCACCTTCATGCCAATCAAGCACTATAGCATCTCCTTGGGCCATTTGAGAGCGAATGATTTGCTCCGCCAATACATCTTCGACATACTTTTGAATGGCTCGTTTTAAAGGTCTAGCGCCATACTGAGGATCAAATCCTTTTTCTGCAATAAAGCCCTTAGCGGCCTCGCTGAGTTTTATTTGATAGCCTAGAGATTCAATGCGATCAATCAGCTTAACTAATTCGATATCTATGATTTTTTCAATATCGTTTTTCTCCAAACTATTGAACACGACTACATCGTCAATTCTGTTGAGAAATTCTGGAGCAAAAGCTTTTTTCAAGGCATTTTCAATAACCCCTTTAGCGTGATCTCCCGATTGAGCCATCTTGGCAGCAGTACCAAATCCTACGCCTAAACCAAAATCTTTAAGCTGGCGAGATCCGATATTGGACGTCATAATAATAATGGTATTTCTAAAGTCAATCTTACGACCTAAACTGTCCGTCAAATATCCGTCGTCGAGAACTTGAAGCAGCATGTTAAAAACATCCGGATGAGCTTTTTCTACCTCATCCAACAATACCACGGCATAAGGTTTTCTGCGTACTTTTTCCGTCAGTTGCCCGCCTTCTTCATAGCCCACATATCCCGGAGGTGATCCCACAAGTCTAGATATGGCAAATTTTTCCATATACTCACTCATGTCAATCCGGATTAATGAATCCTCAGAATCAAATAATTCTCTGGCTAGGACCTTAGCTAATTGGGTTTTTCCTACCCCAGTTTGGCCTAAAAATATAAAGGATCCGATGGGTTTGTTGGGATCTTTTAAACCTGCTCTGTTGCGCTGAATGGCCTTGGCCACCTTAACTACCGCGTCTGGTTGTCCGATTACTTTGGATTGAATCAATTGGGGAAGCTCGGCCAGCTTAGCGCTTTCCGCTTGTGCTACTCGAGTTACGGGGATACCGCTCATCATAGAAACTACGTTGGCAACGTGTTCCTCAGTAACGGTTTCCCGGTGCAGTTTGGCATTTTCTTCCCATCTCTCTTGGGCTATGGCCAGTTCTTTCTCGATCTTTTTTTCGTCGTCTCTTAGTTTGGCAGCCTCCTCGTATTTCTGTTTTTTTACAACCGCATTTTTCTCTTCGCGAACAGCTTCCAATTGTTTCTCCAAGTCGATTACTTCTTTGGGAACATGCATGTTGTTGATGTGTACTCTGGATCCTGCTTCATCCAGTGCGTCTATAGCTTTGTCCGGTAAAAACCGATCACTCATGTATCGGGTAGTCAATTGAACACAGGCGAGTATGGCTTCAGGCGTGTACGAAACTTGGTGGTGATCTTCGTACTTGGATTTAATGTTATGGAGAATCTCGATGGTTTCTTCTTCCGTAGTGGGTTCTATAATCACTTTTTGGAAACGCCGTTCTAAAGCCCCATCCTTTTCAATATATTGACGGTATTCATCCAGTGTTGTAGCACCAATACATTGAATTTCTCCTCTAGCTAGAGCAGGTTTAAACATATTCGATGCGTCAAGGCTTCCTGTAGCCCCACCAGCGCCAACTATGGTATGAATTTCATCGATAAACAAGATGATATCATCATTCTTTTCCACCTCGTTCATGACCGCCTTCATGCGTTCTTCAAATTGACCGCGGTACTTTGTCCCAGCCACTAAAGAGGCTAGATCTAGCGTAACTACTCGTTTATTGTAGAGTACCCGGGAAACTTTTTTCTGAACGATTCGCAGGGCAAGTCCTTCAGCAATAGCACTTTTTCCCACTCCTGGTTCTCCGATCAGCAAGGGATTATTTTTTTTGCGTCTACTCAAAATTTGGGACACGCGTTCAATCTCTTTAATACGACCAACGACCGGATCTAATTTGTTTTCCTCAGCCATTTTAGTGAGGTCTTTTCCAAAATTATCCAGTACGGGTGTTTTGGACTTAGAAGTTGATTTTGCCGTTGCAGAAGCGTTTCCGCTCGGTGTATTCTCCTTTTCTTGATCATCCGCATCAGAATCAAAAGAGGCATTAGGCTCGTCAGCATAGTCGCTGTCGTTGGTGATCATCGACTTAAACTGTTCTTTAACTCCTTCGTAGTCCACCAATAATTTGTTCAGTAATTTAGTCGTGGGGTCATTTTCATTCCTCAGAATACACAAAAGTAGATGAGCTGTATTGATAGAATTGCTCTGAAAGAGTTTGGCTTCGAGAAACGTTGTCTTCAGGGCCCGTTCTGCTTGACGAGTCAGGTGAAGATTTCGTTGATCTTGACGAATGATTTGGGCGCTTTCCACGGGAGGGTTGAGGGTTTCAATCCGTTTTCTGAGTTGCTCTAGATCTACGGCCAATGCCTCTAGTATCGATATAGCTTTGCCGTTGCCATCTCTAAGCAAGCCCAGCATCAAGTGTTCGGTCCCAATAAAATCGTGACCCAATCTGAGTGCTTCTTCTTTGCTGTACGCGATGACGTCTTTGACCCTTGGTGAAAAATTATCGTCCATAATCAGGTATTATTGGGATAAAATTAAACATATTCAATCACTTTTACTGCAAGGATGGTGCCTAAGTTGTGCACAGGGTATAGGGGCTGACAAATCTTCAGCCATGCCAACTGGTTAGTTCGGTGAAAGACTCTTTATATTTCTGTTGATAAATTGTACAATAAAACAGGCCATGCGGGGCTCTATACCCTGGGATTTGTGTATATTGGCCTGATCATTTTTAGAGTGATAAAATGCGCTTATTGATATGGCAGAAGGAGAAAAATTAATACCGATTAACATTGATGATGAGATGAAATCAGCCTACATCGATTACTCGATGTCTGTTATTGTCTCAAGAGCACTTCCCGATGTACGGGATGGGCTAAAACCAGTTCACCGTCGCGTACTCTTTGGTATGCACGAATTGGGAGTTCGTTCAAACACCGCTTACAAAAAATCCGCTAGAATTGTCGGGGAAGTTCTTGGTAAGTATCACCCACACGGGGATAGTTCGGTCTATGATACCATGGTGCGTATGGCTCAGGAATGGAGCTTGCGTTATATGTTGGTAGACGGTCAAGGTAACTTTGGCTCCGTCGATGGAGATAGTCCCGCAGCTATGCGATATACAGAAGCGCGCATGCGCCGTATCGCTGAGGATATGTTGGCAGATATCGACAAAGATACGGTAGATCACCAACTCAACTTTGACGATTCTTTAAAGGAACCCAAAGTACTGCCTACGCGTATACCTAACCTGTTGGTCAATGGCGCGTCTGGTATTGCTGTTGGTATGGCTACCAATATGCCTCCGCACAACTTATCTGAAGTAGTGGACGGTATTCACGCTTATATCGACAACAACGATATAGAAATCGAAGAGATTATCACCCACATCAAAGCTCCAGATTTTCCTACAGGTGGAATCATTTATGGTTATGATGGTGTAAAAGAAGCATTTAAAACAGGTAGGGGAAGGGTTGTTGTTCGCGCTAAGGCTGAGATGGAAGAAGTCCAGGGCAGAGAGTGCATCATTGTTACCGAAATTCCTTACCAAGTAAATAAGGCTGATCTAATCAAAAAGATCGCCGATATGGTCAACGAAAAGAAAATCGAAGGTATTTCTACGATACGCGATGAGTCTGACCGAAAGGGTATGCGCATTGTTTTTGTGCTTAAAAAGGACGCGGTACCCAACATAGTTTTAAACACGCTGTATAAGTTTTCTGCGTTACAGTCATCGTTTAGCGTGAACAACATCGCATTGGTCAATGGACGCCCTGAGATGTTGAACATTAAAGACATGATCGTTCATTTTGTAGACCACAG
>JBEAQS010000048.1:0-4088 GCA_041163765.1 Bacteroidota bacterium
TAGGTCGAACTACTTCCTGTTTGGCCACCACCAAGGGCTCCATACCCGTCGGAAAACTGGGCACCCGGTCTACGGCGTTTTTGACTTCCAAGAGCATAAAATCGATATTCCGCTCTTTTTCAACCTCAACGACAATCGAGCCAGAATTCTCCCTGGAAACTGAAGTGACTCGCTCAACACCTTGTAACCCTTTTAGGTTGTCCTCTATTTTCAACACCACCCCCTCTTCAATTTCTAGAGGAGACGCCCCGGGATAATTCACCGCAATAGTGACTATGTGCGACTCTGTTAGGGGAAAAAAGGAGGATTTTAGCGACTTAAAGCCCAGATATCCGAAAAGTGCAAAGGCAAAAATCACCACATTTACCGCAACGTGGTATTTTGTAAAATATTGAATCAGCTTTTTCATGGATACACTATTGGACTGAAGCAGTTGGCAAAACGGGCATTCCTTCAAAGGCTCCTACCAAAGGTTTGGCCAAAACAACCGTCCCGTCTGGAATTCCTCGGACAACGGCTTGCTTTTCCGCGTAATGAACCACCTGAACATCGATGAGTTTTAATTGATTGTCAACCACGGAAAAAACTTGTTGGTCCGCTGTGACCAGACCTCGGTCTAGGGCAAATGCGTTGTCAATAGCTTGAGCCTGAAGATCGGCATTTAAATATACCCCTTCCGCTAAATCCGTGCTGCGCACACCGATAAATACCCGAATGGACTGGGTAGTGGCGTCGACGCTTTGATTGATTCTTTTGACCACACCTGTGTAGTCCTGAGACCCATCCAATGCATGAAGCTGAACAGAGGCTCCGGTGTTTAATTGTGCGGCGTAGGATGGGGCTACGGAAACAGCTAGCTCATAATCCCCTGCGCCAATAAATGTACCCAAGGATTGACCTGGGCGAATCAAGCTACCTTCCGTCACCTGCGCATTGACTAAAACACCGTCAAAGGGTGCGCGCACCGTATAAAAATCTAAATTTTGTTCTTGAGCCTTCAGCCCATAATAGGCAGCCACCACTCCGCGTCCGGTGATATAATTCTTCACCCCTGAATCGGTAAACTCGGGTAGCTTTGGCGTTGGACTATTGATTGTCCACTGTGCGGTATAATCAGACCAAGCCGGGTATGCCTTTGGAAAATCCAGTTTTAAATCGGGAAGCAAAGCCGTGACCTGATTGTAAAAATTGGCGCGTTGGGCCAGAACACCTGCTTGATACTCAGCCGCGTCCACCTTCAACAACACTTCTCCTTTTTTATAGGATGTTCCCGCGCGAAACAAATGAGCTCCTGGCTGCAATACACCTTGAACACGAGCGGTCAACTCTACGCGATTTACGGCTTGTAGTAATCCGTTGGCTGGAAGTGATACCGATACCGATCCATTGCTGACTATCTGCGTCAACACCTGTTTGGTGGTATCTTGCTTTTTAGGTTGATAGGGAACTTTGCTGTTGGCTATTACTCCGGAAAAAAATAAGGCCAATGCGATAACTACTAGTCCTAGTACAGCGAGTAGGACCTTACGGATGTTGTTTGTGTTCATATAAGTGTGCTATTTATGGCAAGCCATAATCGATTAGACAAAAATACGCACAAAAGGTTTAATCAGAGGCCACAATTATGCCTCCAAAGCCTCTGTCAAAATTTCCCACTCGGCCATGACGTTGTTGAGCTCTTGTTTGGCTGCTTGATAACGGTCAAAAAAGGCAGGGTCTTGAGCTGTTTCCTCGTACTGTTCAGCGAGCAACTTATCCTGAGCGGCGATTGTTTTCTCCAACTCTTGGATGCGCGCTTCGACCTGACTTAGTTTATTGCGCATGGTCTTGTCCTTTTTCTCATCCCGCACTGGGGCAGTAGACTTGACTTTGGTGGAAGCTACGGGCTCCTTTCGTTCAATAGCTCTAAAGTCTTGAACGGCGCGTTGGTCTAGATAAAATTGAATATCGCCTAAGTATTCTCGAATCTTAGCGTCTTTAAATTCATATACTTTATGGGTCAACCCCTGCAAGAAATCCCGGTCGTGTGACACCAATAGCAGCGTGCCTTCAAATTGTTGCAGGGCTTGCTTAAGCACATTTTTAGATTTGATATCCAGGTGGTTGGTCGGCTCATCCATCACCAAAACGTTCAAGGGCTGCAAAAGTAGTTTAGCCAGAGCCAGTCGATTGCGCTCTCCCCCTGAAAGGACTTTGACAAATTTATCCACTTCGTCACCTCCAAAAAGGAAGGAGCCTAATATGTCCCGAACTTTTGATCGATTGGTCTCATTGGCTGCGTCAATCATGGTGTCGAGTACCGTTTTGTTGGGATCTAAATACTCGGCTTGATTTTGGGCAAAATATCCGATTTGAACATTGTGACCCAATTTAATCACCCCGGCATCAGAGGGAATTTCACGGACAATCAATTTGGCCAACGTCGACTTACCTTGACCATTCTGTCCCACAAAAGCTACTTTACTGTCTCGCTCAATCAAAAGATCAATAGAGGACAAAACATGATTTGATCCGTAGGACTTACTCAACCCGTGCAATTCAACGACTACTTTCCCTGGAGTCACAGAAACTGGAAAACGCAGCTTCATGACCGAGGTATCGTCTTCATCTACCTCGATTCGGTCAATACGATCCAATTTTTTAATCAGAGACTGAGCCATAGAGGCCTTAGAGGCTTTGGCCCGAAACTTCTCGATGAGCTTCTCGGTCTGCTGAATCTGGCGCTCCTGATTCTTTTGGGCGTTCCGCTGCTGTTCTTTTAACTCTTCGCGCAATACTAAGTATTGGGAATAGGGTTTATTAAAATCGTAAATACGTCCGAGTACAATTTCAATACTTCGGTTGGTGACGTGATCCAGGAACATCTTATCGTGCGAGACAATCACTACAGCTCCGGGGAAACTGTTTAAGAATTGTTCCAGCCAAATAATGGATTCAATGTCCAAGTGGTTGGTTGGCTCATCGAGCAAAAGCACATCATTGGACTGCAACAACAGTTTTGCTAGTTCAATACGCATCCTCCAGCCACCGGAAAAAGTCTCTGTTTTTTTATCAAAATCTGAGCGTTTGAATCCAAGACCTAATAAGATCCGCTCCGTTTCTCCTTGATAACTGTACCCGCCAATCATTTCATACCGTTGGGTTACGTCGCTTAAATCATCGATTAGTTGGCTGTAACCATCGCTTTCATAGTCTGTACGCGTGGCGAGCTGGTGGTTGATCTCATCCAATCGACCCTCGAGCACTTTGATTTCTTCAAAAGCTTGTTGCGCTTCTTCCACCACTGTTCTGCCTGGAATAAAATCGATGTCCTGACGCAGAAAGCCGATGGAAAGATCTTTTTCCTTGGCGATTACTCCGGTATCCGGTGCTAAATCACCGGAAAGGAGTTTGAGCATGGTCGATTTGCCCGCACCATTCTTGCCGATAAGTCCGACTCGGTCCCCTCCATTGAGACGAAAGGAGATTTCCTCAAAGAGGTATTCGCCGGAAAAGGAAACAGATAAATTGTGTATGTTCAGCATCGGTTTTGGTAATCTATGTTACGCACCACAGTGGGTTAATGCGTACTTTTGGAAAAAGTTTTGCAAATGTTAAAAAAAGGAACCAAACTATACAGCATTTTAACAGGAAGTTGCCCACAGTGTCACGAAGAAAAAATATATGTGGGCCAAAATCCATACCACCTGGGTCGTTTGTTTAAAATGCATGACCAATGCGGACACTGCGGATTGGTCTACCGCATTGAACCTTCCTTTTTTTATGGAGCTATGTATGTAAGTTATGGCGTGGGGATCGCCTTCTCTGTCGCTGCGTTTATCATCAGCTATTTATTTTTCTCCAGCACTTTAATGCAGGCGTTTATCGCCATATTTGCCACCAACATAGTGTTTTACCCATTGATTATACGGTTATCCAGAAATATTTGGATCAATATTTTTGTCCACTACAAGCCTGAACTGGCCAAAAAACGCGCATAGCGTTTAATGTCAATTTCCTCGGGCAAGGGTTCGTTGTCGATTAAATGAGCTACCAAAGCTTTGGCGGCGGACGGAGCCATCACCACGCCTCGAGAACCCATACCGTTA